>DAOWME010000192.1 GCA_030643245.1 Deltaproteobacteria bacterium | reverse complement strand
CCAGGTTATCTTTACAATAATCGCTCTCCAAAAAGATATTTTCTATTAGCAAACACCGTGCCATTATCGGGCTTGTTCAACAAACGGTTCAGATTGTGGTTCGTTCCTCACACAATCTAACCTTATTCGTTAGATGATGCAACAAGTTAGCGCCCTTCGTGCGAGCTGTTGGCTGTTAGCTTTAAACCGTTGAGGCTGTTCGACTTATTAGCTTAATGGCTTACCAGCTTAATAGCTCTGAGTGGTTAGCACACATAGTCAGGAACTAATTGATATAATTGATTAAAAAATGGGATTTCCTATACAATCCAGTTATAAGTGACAAAAGTATGAAGTGATCTTAAGTAAGCATCAACCTTCTTAAAAGATAAATATTCAGAGAACTCAAAATGTTATATCGAATAGCAAAGCCAATCTTAAATATTTTTTTTCATTCGTACATCAGATTGGATGTCCTGGGACACGAAAACATCCCCAGGTCAGGAGGCGCATTGCTGGCATCAAATCACATAAGCTACCTGGACCCCATCATCCTGGCACTCGCGGTAAAGAGACAAGTGCATTCAATGGCTAAGGAAGAACTATTCAAGAACGCCGTTTTAAAATCCTTGATGACTCAGCTGAAGGCATTTCCCGTCAGGAGAGGAAGAATAGACCGAGCCTCGCTCAAGCACTCCCTCCGGATGTTGGGTGAAGGGAACGTGCTCATTATATTTCCCGAAGGGACAATCCCGGTGCATGGCGACAGTAAAGAAGGGAAGCCGGGAGTGGCGTGGTTGGCTCTGAAAAAAAATGTGCCAGTTGTGCCGGTGAAAATAATAGGGTCTGATAAATGCCTGCCTGTCGGGTCCGTCTTTCCAAGGATGGGCCGGGTGATGATTGTCTTTGGGGAGCCCATCTCCTATGATCTTAAAGACAGAAAGCAAAAAGACAATACGAGAATAATGACTGAAACGATAATGGAAGAGATAGAGAAGTTAGCCGGACTCTAGCGCTCCAAACACTTTCCCATCCTGAACCTTAGCGACTCTGACAGGTATTTCCCTGTTTACAATGTTGTTCCCCCCATCCACCAAAACTGGTATATAGTTCCCGGAAAACCCCTTGAGACGGCCTGTGCTTAGCTCTCTTTTGGCCTCCACGAGGATGGAGAGTCTCTTCCCGAGAAATCTCGTGTAATAGTATTGTCTCTTTCGATCCCCCAGACGCCGCAATATTTTGCTTCTCTCCCGTAGGGTCTTGCTTCCCACCTGATCAGGAAAATCAGCGGCAGGGGTTCCGGGTCGTCTTGAATATGGAAAGACGTGGAGGTAGCCTGCGGGAAGCCCTTCGATCAGGTCTACGGTATTTTTGAAACTCTCCTCGGTTTCTCCTGGGAAGCCTGCAATAACATCGACACCTATGTTCAAATCGTGTATGGCTGAAACAAGTCTCTCCACCAGCTCCTTGAAGAAGAGACGGTTGTAAGGCCTTCTCATCCTTTTAAGTATCTCGTTGTCCCCGCTTTGTAAGGGGATATGAAGATGGTTACAGACTATGGGAGAAGATACGATGACGTCTATTAGGTCGTCAGTGAATTCGGTGGGTTCTATTGAGCTTAACCTGATTCTGGTGGAAATACCCTGATTCTCAATTGACTTGATCAGGTTCGCCAAAGTGGTGCGTGGTTTCAGGTCCCATCCGTAGGAACCAAGGTGTATCCCTGTGAGGACTATCTCTTTGTATCCAAGTTCAATTAGTCTCGATATACGCTTGATGGTTTCTTCCGGGCCACAGCTCTTGCTGCGTCCCCTCGTATAGGGTATTATGCAGTATGAACAGTAAGAATTGCAGCCGTCTTGCACCTTGAGAAATGCCCTGGTTTGTTCAGGGAAGGTGGCTGCATTGCCGGTTTTTATAGGTGGGGGTTCTCTCATGGGGGAGCCGTCAATAAGGCTTACGATCCTTCTCACATCTCCAACGGCAACTGTATGATCCACTCCGGAAATCTCTTTTATCTCTTGAGGCGCCCTCTGTGCATAACATCCTGTAACTATTATCCTGGCGCAAGGGTTTAATCGGTGGGACCTCCGTATAAGCTGGCGGGATTGATAGTCTGCCTTCTTCGTAACTGTACAGGTATTTATAATATAAATATCAGCTTTCCGGCTGAACGGTACAAACTTGTATTCAGCGTCACTGAGAGACTCCCGGATTACCGCAGAATCATACTTGTTTACCTTACAGCCCAGAGTTGCAATAGCTATCTTCTTCAATTGTTATCCGTCAGGAGACCTGTGGACAGGTACCTTTCCCCGCCGTCTGCCAGAAGGACAACCATGTTGCCTTTATCCAATACCCTGATCTTTTTGAGGGCGGCAAACATCACCGCTCCTGAACTGATACCTGCAAAAATCCCTTCTTTTCTAATCAGATGCCTCGTTGTCGTTATTGCTTCCTCATCCGACACCCGTATGGTCTCGTCGATATACCTCTCGTCATAGATCTCAGGGTGTCGCGCTTCCTCAAGGTTCTTTAACCCATAGACCTTATGTTTAGCATGAGGCTCCACCCCTATGATCTTGACCCCGGGTTTTAGCTCCTTCAGCCTTTTCCCCACCCCCATTACAGTGCCGGAGGTACCTATCCCGGCTACAAAGTAATCAACCGCCCCGTTCGTATCCTCCCATATCTCCGTTCCGGTCGTCTCATAATGAGCCAGCATATTATTCTTATTGAAATTTTGTCCTGCCAGAAAGTACTTGCTCGGATATCGTTCATAGAGTCTCATGGCTTCATCTCTTGCTTCGTCAGGTCCTTTCTCAGCAGGTATTGAAAATATCTCCACCCCATAAGACTCCAGTATACTTCTTTTCTCGATGCTTGCAGACTCCAATAATGTGACCGCCACCCTATATCCCTTTACGACGCCTATCATCGCCAGACTAATACCCATATTCCCACTGGTGGATTCCAGTATGACCTTGTCTCTGCTCAGTGTGCCTTCTTCCTCCGCCTTTGAGATTATGTAAAGGGCGATCCTGTCCTTAAGACTGCCACTGGGGTTTGCGCTCTCTATCTTAGCCGAAAGGGTAACCCTGTTGTTGGGATTCATCCGATTTATTCTAACCAACGGCGTCTTGCCAATGGCTTCTAATATACTGTCCTTTATCACTTTTTAGATACTCTCTCTTATCCATCCACCACCGATTACCACATCTCCATCATAGAATACAACGGCCTGGCCCGGTGTAATTGCCCTCTGGGGGGTATGGAAAGCAAGGAGGACGTTCCCGTCATCTTGAGGTCTAATAGTAGCCTTGGCCTCTTTGCTCCTGTATCGAACCTTAAAAGAAACTGTAATCTCTGACTTTGAACCCGGTGATAAAATCCAGTTTATGTCCTCGGCTATTAAGCCTTCACTTAAGAGATCCTCGTCCCTCCCAATGACAACGTTGTTCTTTTCAAGGTCAAATCCCAGAACATAATAGGGGTGAGATGCAGGGATACCCAGACCCTTCCTCTGGCCTATGGTAAACTTGTAAATCCCGTTGTGCCTGCCCAGTATCTCTCCTTCGCTGTTTACTATATTACCACTCTTGCATCTGTCTGTTCCGATTCTCTCAGCTATGAACCTCCGATAGTCGTTATCCGGGACAAAGCAAATTTCTTGACTCTCTTTCCTGTCAGCTACCCCAAGTCCAAGGTCTCCGGCTATTTTTCTTACATCATTCTTAACAAGATCCCCTATGGGGAAAATCAATCTTCTTAATTCTTCCTGTCTTAAGGTAAAGAGGAAATAAGACTGGTCCTTGTTAGGATCGACTCCTTTAAGTAACAAGTATCGTCTTCTTGAATCATCCCAAGCTATCCTTGCATGGTGTCCGGTAGCCAGATAATCAGCCCGAAGTTCAAGGGCCTTCGCCAAAATAACCCCGAATTTCAACTTCTGGTTGCACATTACACATGGGTTAGGGGTCTTTCCCTTCATGTACCCCGACACAAAATAGTTTACTACTTTCTTTTCAAATTCATCCTCCAAATTTACCACGTAAAAGGGTATATTGAGTTTGTCAGCCACGGCCCGCGCATGAGAGATATTATCAGAGAAAGAGTAACTCCCCAATTCTTTATGCTCACCGCTGTAATAATCCGGGAGTTGCATGGAAACCCCGACAACTTCATATCCCCTGTCCGTCAGCAGGGCTGTTGCAACCGAGCTGTCCACGCCTCCGCTCATGGAGACTACAACTCTCTGTTTCTCTCTGTTGCTCATGTTGTCAGACTCGTGCCTTTATCCCAATTCATTCCTTTTGCCTGGATATGTGGGGGACATTGAACGAAGCTTGCTTACTATGTTCGGGAGTACGTCAACTGTGTGTTGTATATCTTCCTCGGTATTATCTCGTCCCAGGGTAAACCTAATAGAACCCTGGGCAACCTCAGGCGGTATCCCCATGGCGGTTAAGACGGGAGAGGGGGCCATAGATCCCGACGAACAAGCCGATCCAGTCGAAACAGCAATCCCTTCCAAGTCTAAGTGTATCAAGAGGGCTTCCCCCTCCACAAATTTGAAACTAAGGTTTAGGGTGTTGGGAAGTCTTTTTTCCGGATGGCCGTTCAATACCACATGGTCCAACTTCTCCATGATCCCTTCATGAAGTCTTTCTCTCAGTTTGGTGAGATATCCTGACTGGAATTCCATATCTCCATTCGCGATCTCACAGGCCTTGCCCAGCCCAACTATACCGGGTGTATTCTCCGTTCCCGCCCTCTTGCCTCCCTCCTGGTGTCCGCCGTGAATCAATGGTGTAAGCCTTGTTCCCTTCTTTACATATAGGCTACCCACGCCCTTGGGCCCATAAAGTTTATGCCCGGACAAGGAAAGGAGGTCAATATTCAAGGTCTTTACATCCATAGACGTCTTACCAACTGCCTGAACAGCATCGGTGTGAAATAAAATACCTCTGTCAGAAGCAATCCTGCCGATTTCTTCTATAGGAAAAATAGTTCCGGTCTCATTATTACCATACATGATGCTCAGTAGTATGGTTCTGTTGGTAATAGAAGCCCTTAGCTCATCCAGGTCAATCATCCCTTCATGATCCACCGGAAGGTACGTCACTTCATAGCCTAACTCTTCCATATACTCACAGGTGTTGAGAACAGCCGGATGTTCTACCTGGGTTGTTATGATGTGGTTTCCCTTCTCCCTTAAGGCAAAGGCAGCCCCTTTTATGGCAAGGTTGTCGCTTTCGGAACCTCCGCCAGTGAAGACGATTTCAGAAGGATCTCCATTCAAGAGATTGGCTACTTTCTCCCGAGACGCCTCTATATATTTCTTCACATCCCTCCCTGCCCAGTGGATGCTCGATGGATTGCCGAAGTTACCCCTTAAAAAAGGCAACATAGCATCCAATACATCGGGATGGAGAGGGGTAGTAGCATTATAATCCATATAGATTTTCTTCACTTTTCCCTCCACTCAAAATCGAGTTTTTCGACACAGGTCTTCAAAATAGCGTATTCTGTACTTAATTTATTAAACCTAGGCGATTTTGTCAAGTCATTACACTTACGACTTTCTCTATAGGACCCCAATTTGGGTTTTTCTTGGCACATAAATTGCTTTCTTTTTTAATTACGTATGAGTTCTCGATTGACAACTAGAGGTTGTAAGAGATGAAACGACTCACCGGCAAACCGGCACAAGGCCCCCTGGATTCTAATGTTCCTGGGAATGATGAGTGGAGTTAGGGACGTGGCCGAAATAACTTCCTCATTTGTGCATCTCATCTTCAGGCCATCTTTGCCCGATCTTCAAACACAAAATCCTCAAAATAGTTCGACTATTCCTGCGGTTTTGCGTTTTCAGATCGAACAAATCTAACCTAAATCTGAGCGCCAACT
>DAOWME010000038.1 GCA_030643245.1 Deltaproteobacteria bacterium | reverse complement strand
CGCCGGAATCCACATTCCCGGTTTTGGGGTTGTAATAATCAAAGCCAAGCACTTCCACCTGTATGAAGTTTTTAGTGGTTAGTTTTGAGTTTTTAGAAAAAGGTATTTTCAGCTCTGTAGCGATTTTTTTAAGCCTGCCAGCAATTTTGCTATTTCCTCGCAATCGGTCAGCAATTTTTTTCTGAGTTGGCTTCTGTCAAGTATTCTAAATTCTTTGAGATGATGATAAAAGTCTCTACCTCTGCTAACGAACCCTGCGCTATCGAAAGAAATTGCAGGAATTCTTTCTTTCCCGGCCGCGCCTGGCCTTCTGCTATATTTGCCGGGATAGAGGTTCCAGCCCTCCGTATCTACGAGGTAATGCCAAACTGCTCTTCCTTGGGAAAGGATTGTGTAAAAGAGTAAATCCTGCTCACCAAGCTTACTGATTTCTGCCAGACTATCAAAGTCCCGATAACTCCTTGAAGATATCATAAGATGCTCCTGTTTTTTCACCAAAAACTAAAAACTGAAAACTATCAACCGAAACATCCGGCTGGCCAATAAGCCAGAAGCTGTCATTGCCGGAGCGTTTTTTCTTCAAATCATCGGTAAACAGGTCGGCGTTCATCTGCACCTTCAAAAGCTGCATCCCCGCAATTTCGGGCCTCAGTTCGTCAATATCCTTGGCTGCCTCGTCATCAAACTGGAAGGCGCAAAAAAGAAGGATATCCGGTTTAAACGGTCTTGCCTCCTGCCAGGCGTTTTCCACCATGCGCTGTTCAAGCGGGGCATGTTCAGGGCCAAATACAATCAGGCAGTTTTTAGTGGTTTGTGATGAGTGGTTAGTTTTCTTTTCCCGGTCACTGGCCACTAAACACTGACCACTTGCCTGTATCCAGCGGGTTCCGCTCATGGGCTCTACCCGGGTAAATTCGAGTTTGTCACCGTCTTTGGCGCGAACACCCGACTTTAAGAGTTCATCCCGCCACCCTGCCTGACGCAGGGTCTCGCCGGATCGGGCCACGCTATCGCCCGTGCCCTGGTTTTCCTTTTCGATCTCTTCCAGCGACCTAGCCCGAAGCGAAGGCACAGCCTCACCAGTGAACGGCCCGGTGATACGGGTCTTCCTGTTGTCAACCTTGGGTTGATCATAAAGAGTTTCCTCTTTGGGCGGTTCATTGTTGGCTATGGATTTAAGGGTAATATGGGGTACGGTTTTATACACAAACCCGCTTCCCACGCCCTCATGCGGATGGGCAAGCTGGTAATAATCGAAATTCGCGGTCATGAGCCGCTGCTTGGCCAGGGTAAGCGCAACGCGGGAAGTGTCGCAGGTGATCCAGCGCCGGCCCCATTGTTCGGCAACATAGGCAGTTGTGCCGGAGCCACAGGTGGGATCGAAGACCAGATCGCCGGGATCGGTGGTCATGAGGATACAGCGTTGGATAATTTCTTCTCCAGTCTGAACTACAAACAATTTGTTTTGTTCGGAAAGCTGTTCGCCCCACATATTATTTATTGTATAAACTGGATTGTCATCAAAGTATCTTTTATACCTTAAAGTATTGCCTGTTACTGTTATTCTTCCTGCTTCTGCCAATCGTTGTAAACCATGAGGGTATTTTGGCTTCCAATGTGAAATTACTATCCCAGAGCAGATGGCTTGTTTTTGTTGTTGGTCCTGGAAGGTACGTGGATGTGAGAGTATGAGGGACGTCATTCAGTTTACCCTGGGGATCGAGACAGGCAACCTACAGCCCGTACGAATCCCCGGATCTATGGCCATAACACTTTTTTGACCGAGGGGCGGTGCAAGGAGGAGTTCCGCTTTTTGGTCTCAGGCCCCTCGCCCCTTAGCTACTGTGGCCCCCTCCTGCATATTTATTTGCATCCGGAGTGTCAAACATTGAACCGGATATTCAGGATATTGCCATCCCGGACCAGGTAGTTTTTTCCCTCCAGTCGGAACCGGCCCTTTTCACGAACCGCATTTTCGGATCCATATGCCACTAAATCGTCATATGTGAAGCATTCCGCGCGTATGAATCCGCGGGCCAGATCCGAGTGAATGGCACCGGCCGCCTCAAGCGCAGTATTCCCCTCATGAATGTTCCATGCCCGCACTTCATCAGAACCTACGGTAAAGAAGCTGATATATCCCACAAGCCCATGGGCCATACGTGTCAAAAGATCCCTGGCCGATTCCCGAATGCCCATATCGATCATAAAAAGATACTCTTCTTCCGGATCATTCAGACCGGACAATTCCATCTCAAATTTTCCGGCAAATTCGATGACCCTGTGTTTTTTTTCAATCTTCTTCAAAAGGTCGTTATTCCTGCCAAAGCTGTATTCGTCCGAGTTCAGGATGACCATCAGTGGCTTTTTCGTGAAAAATTGAAACCCTCGCACCACCTTCTCCTGCTCTCTGTCCAGCTTGAGCTCGCTAATGGCTCTATTCTCGCATACATGGTCAATGATTCTCCGAAGCACCTTCTCCTCTACTTGGAGGGCATTTGTTTTTTTGCCCCGTTTGTAAGCATGTTCGATCCGCTCCAGTCTGTTTTCCGCAATGATCAGGTCGGAGATCAATAACTCGTCAATGATCTTTTCCATACTATCTATCGGTGTCGGGAGGTGCTCAGGTTCATTTGTAAAATTTCGCACCACAATGGCTAATGCGTCCGCACCTTTTATCAATTCCATACCTGGACCGGAAAAGAGACCATCTTTAGCCGATCCTTCCGTTACGCCCACAAAATCAATAAACTCGATTGTGGCATAGATCGTTTTTTTTGGCCGGTACATTTCAGAGAGACGGCTGATCCGGTCATCGGCCACTTCCACCACCGCCAGATTCGGTTCGGCTTTGGCGTTTGTGTATGCGGTAACCGGGGCCTCCAGTTTCGTCAAGGTGTTAAAAATCGTGGTTTTTCCCGAGTTGGGCAGACCAATCAATCCTATTCTCATAAATCAGTCTCTTTTGCTCCTTTCATCGTCACTCACCATTACCTTCAACATCTTATCCCCCTGCTGAATGGCATTCAAAATCTCTTGCCCTTTGACCAGCTTGCCGAACACCGTGTGCTTACCATCCAAATGCGGCTGCGGTGAATGCGTGATGAAAAACTGGCTTCCGTTCGTGTTCGGCCCTGCGTTCGCCATGGAGATAACTCCTGTCTCATGCCTCAGCGGATTCTCCGCAACTTCATCCTCAAATTTATAGCCGGGTCCCCCTCTACCTGTACCCGTAGGGTCCCCTCCCTGAACCATAAAGTCGCTTATCACCCGGTGGAAAACCACTCCGTCATAGAAACCCTCTTGGACCAGAAAAACAAAGTTGTTGACCGTTTTGGGCGCATGCTCCGTATAGAGTTCCAACCCCATGTCGCCCCTGTTGGTTTCAATCGTTACCCGATAGGTTTTCTGCAGATCAATTTGCATTGCCGGCGGGTTATCCCACTGCTTCTCACTCATTGGTCTTTCCTCCTTTTGATATTCTAAACTTGAAATTTGGGTCCCAACTGTCAATCAATCGGAACTGTGATAAGGGACGATGCCGGAATAAGGCTATACGTATTATGGGGGTGACAAGCCTCATATATTTGGATGTCGTCCAGACTCTTGTGTATAACAAACAAACGAAAAAAAAGGCCTGTAAGTTATTGAAATTACTCACAGGCCCTAGCCTCTACCATGGAGGCGGCACCCGGATTCGAACCGGGGTATAAAGGTTTTGCAGACCTCTGCCTTACCACTTGGCTATGCCGCCGATTTATCTGGAGCGGAAAACGGGATTTGAACCCGCGACTTCAACCTTGGCAAGGTTGCACTCTACCACTGAGTTATTCCCGCCGAGTAGTTTTCTATTTGATTATTATAGCAAATCGTTCTTTCTTGTCAAACAAAAAAGCACCTATCCACCAGTACCCGCTGCTTGCCTGAAAAACTTGCAGAAGTAGTCAATCCCTGACCAAATTGTTATTATTAATGCAACCCATAAAAAAAACATTCCTACTACATGGAAATTGATATATAAGTATTCATAATGGAGTAACAAACCAATAATGGCAATATCCTGGAATATTGTCTTGTGTTTCCCAAGACTTGACGCACTTATAATTGATCCATCCATAGCCGAAATACCCCTCAGACCTGTTATAGCAATCTCTCGAGAAATGATTACTACCACTACCCATGCAGGAACTCTCCCCAAGGGTATGAGCATGACCAGGGCCGCAGTGATTAAGAGTTTATCAGCCAGGGGGTCAAGAACCTTTCCTAAAAATGTGACGGCATCTCGCCGGCGTGCTATATAACCATCCAAAAGATCCGTGATAGCCGCTGAGGAGAAAAGCAATGCTGCAAAAAATGCCGGCAACTTTCCATCGAAAAATAGAAAGATCACCATGAAGGGAGTTACCGCTATCCTAAAAAATGTCAGAGAATTGGGCAGATTCATTGTGATCCAATACTTTTATAAAGGGGTTTTCTTGTATCTTTCAAGGTGCTTTAGCACCGCTTTCACGTATCTTTGTGTTGAATCAAAAGGTGGAACACCATTATGTTTTGTGACTGCTCCCACTCCCGCATGATAAGCGGCAATAGACAAGGTCAGGTCATCCTTGAACCTATTTAGGAGGTACTTCAAATACTTGACGCCCCCCTCGATATTTTCCTTCGGGTTGAAAGGGTCTTTTACCCTCATCTCCTCCGCTGTCTTCGGCATTAGTTGCATTAAACCTATCGCTCCTGCCTTTGAGACCGCCCTAGTGTCGAAATTGGACTCTACCCTTATTATGGCCTTTACCAGTGCGTCGTCTACCATATGTTTCTTAGATATCTTTGATATGAGACGCTCATATTTGATGGATCGCGGGTCGAAACGCTTCTCCCGTATGACCAGTTTTCCCCCGGGGGTAGTGGGAACATTTGTGTAATAGACCACGCCATTCTTGTCTATAAACTTATATATATCTCCTGAGCATTTACAAGGAAATACCAGTAAGGGCCCCATTATTGGAATTAAAAAGATCAGAGTGATAATTACCGAGAAGCGTTTCTTGGACATCTCCGGTCTCAAGCTTTTTCCCTCTTGTATTTTTCAAGGCATCCCCTGCTGCAAAAATACAAGTCCTCCCCGTTTATCTTTGCCGGATAAGCATCCCTCCTAAGGACGTACACTTGGCAATACGGATCCTTTATCATCTCCTCTTCACCCAGACTTTTCTCAGGAGAGATGTTCTCTGCACGTTTCTTCGTGGACGGATATAGGAGCGACCTGATGAGCCCGTACAGAAAGTAACCTAATATTAGGAAAATGATGAAGCGCATATGAAAGTCCTGCCGAGCGTCTTTTATATCCGTATTACGTTCTTATTATCACCTGTTCTTTCCAATAGTTCTCGCACAGATTTATTTAGTATGGGGTGAATCAATTGAGGACAAATCTCATTAAGAGGGATAAGGACAAACCTTCTATCCTGGATGAGAGGATGCGGGATCCGGAGTTCCGGTCTCTTTATTACCTCATCGTTAAAGAATAATATATCTAAATCGATGGTTCTTGGAGACCACCTATACTCTCTTACCCTTTTTAACTGTGCTTCAACACCCTGCAAGAACCTTAAAAGTTGAGGCGCAGTCAGAGAGGTTTTAATCTTGATTACAGAATTGACAAACCAGTTCTGGTCTTCTTTGCCCCATGGCTCCGTCCTGCAAAAGGAAGACACCTCCAGGATCGTATTTCCTCTGTGCTTAGAGACCTCCTTAATCGCGTCATTACAGTATGTGATCTTATCACCCAGATTAGACCCAATCCCTATATACGCGATGTTCTCCATTAAACCCCCGTTTTTTTCAACCGTTCCATGGCTTCGGCAATTCTATGCTCCGGCATCGTCAAGGCCATGCGTATATATCCCTCCCCCGCTTCACCGAATCCGTTTCCCGGTGTGGTCACAATACCGGCTTTATTCAGGGTGTGTGCGCTGAACGCAGCAGAAGTATACCCCTTGGGGATTTCAACCCAGACATAGAAAGTGGCCTTCGGACTTTCTACTTTTAAGCCAATCTCCAGGAGCCCGGTTACCAGAGTATCTCTTCTCTTCTGATATATCCTTCTCATCTCTTCAACTGATGACTGGTCACCTTCCAATGCCTCGACCCCTGCTTCCTGGATGGCCTGAAATAGGCCCGAGTCCACATTTGTCTTTATCTGTCCTAACCCGTCTAGAACGGTTGAATTACCTACGGCAAACCCTATCCTCCACCCGGTCATATTGTATGTTTTTGAGAGGGAATGAAACTCTATGCCCACCTCCTTGGCCCCTTCTATTTCCAAGAAGCTTATAGGTATGTTGTCATCATAGTACATCTCTGTATAAGGAGCATCATGACAGATAATTATGTTATGTTTCCCGGCAAATTCGATTAACTCTGCGAAAAATTCCCTGTCAGCTACGGCGGCAGTTGGGTTGTTCGGATAGTTGATAAAGAGTAGTTTTGCTCTCTTGGCCACATCGTCCGGTATCTTCTTTAGATCGACGAGAAACCGGTTTTCCTTGAGAAGAGGCATAAAGTATGGCTCCCCTCCCGCAAATCTTGCCCCTATGCTGTAGACCGGATAGGCCGGATCCGGAACCAAGACAATATCGCCTGAGTTAACAAAGGCCAAAGAAATATGTGCTATCCCCTCCTTAGATCCAATTAAAGAGAGAACCTCTTCACCGGGGTCCAGGTCCACGTTGAACCTCTTTTGATACCAATTGGAAACCGCTTCCCTGAATTCAATCATACCCTCGTAGGAAGGATATTGATGGTTCTTTTGGTCCTCTATTCCACTCTTCATCCTGGCAATGATATTCGGTGGGGTGGGCATGTCAGGGTCACCGATGCTCAAATCAATGATATCTATTCCTTTGGCTACTTGATCAGCCTTCATCTTATCTATGGCAGCAAAGAGGTAAGGAGGTAAATCCTTTATTCTGGACGCTTTTTCTACTCTAACCATTGGATGGTCTCCCAATAATTCATTTGAAACGAAACAAGTAGCCGGCAAGCGGCACACCTGACCAACTGCACAGGTCGAAAATTTCGACCCTCCTTATTTCAGGCCCAGCACATCCTGCATGTCGTACAGCCCATCCGGTTGGTTGACAATCCATTTTGCAGCCTTAACAGCGCCTCTGGCAAAGCCATCCCTGCTATGTGCCCTATGTGTGATCTCCAACCTTTCACCCAATCCCCCAAAGACAACTGTATGCTCACCAACAATATCCCCGGCCCTCACGGCGTGAATACCAATCTCCATGTCCGTTCGTTCCCCAACGATGCCCTTACGCCCATAGACCCCCACCGCATCCAGGTTTCGCTTCAGTGTTTCAGCAATTATTTGGCCAATCTTCACAGCGGTTCCACTGGGTGAGTCTTTTTTAAACCTGTGGTGAGCTTCGATGATCTCAATATCATAATCATCTCCCAACACCCTTGCCACATCCGCTATTACCTTAAACATGAGGTTTACCCCAACACTCATGTTTGGGGCAAGGACGCATTTTGTATTTTTTGACAATCTCTTCACCTCTGCCATCTCTTCCGCCGAAAACCCAGTGCTTCCTATTACAACCGGTTTCCCGCCTTCAGCAGCGATCTTGAGGTTGTCAAGAGATGCAGCGTGGTCAGTAAAGTCTATGATTACATCTCCCAGATGAACGACTGCGCCAAGATCATCTCTTATCTCCACGTTTGATATTCCTAAACCCGCGATTTCACCAGCGTCCCTACCCAGCGCAGGATGATCCTTGTTCTCCACCGCACCAACAAGCTCAATCCCGTCGGTTTCACTTATCACATCTATTACCCTATTACCCATCCTACCCGCGGCTCCGACAACAATGGACTTCAGCATCTCTCTCTCCCAGCAAATTATTACTTCAGTTCAGGGCGTCCTTCCACAACCGCCCCTCGTATATGACCCTGGCATCACCTTCCAGGGATACCTCCTTGAACCTCTCCCCCAGGTCTTTGAAATGAACGGCCAGGACTTCACCACCCCTAGTCTTAACACTTACCGGGGATGAGACCATGCCTTTCCGAGCTGCGATGACTGCCGAGGCTATGGCTCCGGTCCCGCAGGCTAGGGTTTCATCTTCTACGCCCCTCTCATACGTCCGTATGACCATGTTTGATCTATCGTTTACTGATACAAAATTTGCATTTGTCCCTGATGGCTTGTACTGTTCATGATGTCGCACCCTTCTCCCGAGTTCCACGACCTCGCATCTATCTATATCGCCGACAAACTCCACCACATGAGGAACCCCTGTATTGACGAAACTCACAACATGTCTCTCCCCTTCAATGTACAGCGTATGATCAAGGCTGATGTTTTTGGGGATGCCCATCTCAAGCTTCACCCTATCATCCATGATTTCAGCCCTGATCAAGCCCGCCATGGTTTCAAAGGCCATCTCTCTGCCTGCAATCCCCTTTAAATACGCGAACCTGGCAGCACACCTGCCGCCGTTGCCGCACATCTCAGCCTCACTTCCATCCGCGTTGAAAAACCTCCACTGGAAATCGGTATTATCCGATTCCTCAACCAATATAAACCCGTCGGCACCCACTGACATCTTTCTCCGGCAAATTTTCCTGACTAAATCACTTACATTATCTCCATCGATAATGCCTCTGCGGTTATCTACTATTATAAAATCGTTCCCGCTTCCACTCATCTTGAAAAAATCTACGTTATCCATGGGCACCAATTACTTCGAGACAAGGAAATTAGGGATCTTCTCTGCCTCAACAAGGTCGTAGTACTCCTCTCTCTCCCTGATTATGTGAAACCTGTCTCCCGCTACCATGACCTCGGAAACACGGGGTCGGGAATTATAGTTGGATGACATAGTAAAACCGTAAGCGCCGGCACTCATGACAGCCACCAGATCTCCCCGCTCGAATTGAGGCATCTCTCTATCCTTCGCCAGAAAATCACCTGACTCGCATATGGGCCCTACCAAATCGGCCACGAACTCATTTCTCTCCGTCAGTTTGACAGGTTGGATCCCCTGGTAAGAACCATACAGGGTGGGACGGATCAGATCGTTCATACCAGCGTCCACTATGACGAAGTTCTTCTCTTCACTTTTTTTTGTATAGAGCACTTTCGTTACCAGAATTCCGGCATTTCCAACAATCACCCTACCCGGTTCCAAAATCACTACACAATTAAGATCAGAGGCCTCTTCAGCGATAGCCTCTGCATAAATATTTGGGTGAGGGGGGGTCTCATCATCATAGGTTATGCCCAGACCACCTCCAAGGTCTAAATAACGTATACTTATACCATTTTCTTGTAGTTCAAGAATCAGCTCCCGTATCCTCTGGATGGCGGCCACAAAGGGTCCTAGATCTGTAATCTGAGATCCGATATGGCAATCCACACCCACGATATCAATATTTTCAAGTCTCCTGGCTAACTTGTATTCGTCCAGAGACTTTTTTATGTCTATCCCGAATTTGTTCTTTTTAAGCCCTGTGGAGATATAGGGATGGGTCTTAGGATCAATATCCGGATTTATCCTGAATGATATACTGGCCCTTTTACCAAGTGTTCCTGCCATAAAATCTATGAGTTCCAGTTCTTGAATCGACTCGATATTGAACATCAAGATACCTGTCATCAAAGCGAATTCTATCTCATCGGGTCTCTTTCCCACACCGGAGTATACAATCTTTTTCGGTTCAACCCCGGCAAGTAACGCCCTGAAAAGCTCACCCCCTGATACTATATCAACCCCCCCACCTAGATTAGCGAATGTCTTGAGTACAGCAATATTGGAATTGGCCTTTACAGAAAAACAGACAAGGTGCTGCACGGAAGAAAAGGCAGAGTCAAAAACCTTGAAATGGCTCAATAGGGTGTTGTGGCTGTAAAGATAAAATGGGGTCCCAACTCTGTCAGCTATGGCCGAGACAGGCACAGCTTCACAACAAAGATCATCCCTTTTGTATTGAAAGTCATGCATCGCTTCTATTTGCCTTCGGATTGAGGCACATCCCAAGAAATTCGAACCGTATTTGAGTCTTCACTGAAAACGCCATAAGAATTATAGGATAAAACCTTGTAGGTGTATATTGTCCGGTCACTCACCTCCCCATCGGCAAACTCCACGGTATTGTTCGCCACACTTACGTTGTCAGGGAGTGCCCTCCTGTAATCAATATCAGCCAGTTCCCTAAATCTTTCCGGACAATTAGGGCATTCAGGGGTATCAAACGTTGTTTCACCCCTGAAAACCTTGAACCCGCTCAGGTCAGCTAATTTTGAATCATCCGTATTTTCCCCGGGAATCGTCCAAGAAAGTAGGACCATGCCTTCTACCACCACAGCCCTCAAGTCATGGATAGCCGCTGGAGTAGTGCTCTCAGGCGCAACAGGAGGTCCCTTCTTTCCGCATCCAAGGGCTCCAACCAGTAACGGCAGAATCGATAATGTCAAGAAAATCCAAAGCGTGTAACCTTTTTTCGTTTGAGGTTCAACAGCCACCACCATTTTACCTTCGCTTCTTCATGGCATGGATTCTTAGCCTGAGGGCATTTGTCTTGATAAAGCCCGAAGCATCATCCTGGTTGTAAACCGTATCTTCCTCAAATGTGGCAAAACCTTGGTGGTAAAGAGAATCAGGAGATTTCCTGCCTGCTACAAGGCAATTGCCCTTGTATAATTTCAGCCGTACAGTCCCGGAAACATCGCTTTGTGTCTCATCTATCATCTTTCTCAAAAGCTCCATCTCCGGTGAAAACCAATAACCATAGTAAGTCAATTCAGAGTATCGGGGAATCAAAGAATCCCGGAAATGCATCACCTCCCTATCCATTGTTATGGATTCCATGGCCTTGTGGGCAATATGCAAAATCGTCCCCCCAGGGGTCTCATAGACACCTCTGGACTTCATTCCTACGTATCTATTCTCGACTATGTCAAGCCGTCCTATCCCGTTTTGACCACCCAACTCATTGAGGTATTCTAACAGACTCACAGGGGTCTTCTTGTCACCATTAACGGCTATGGGGACGCCTGCCTCAAAATCAATCTCAATATAAGTGGCTTCGTCCCGCGCGTTTTCGGGAGAGACAGTAAGAAGATACATGTCTTCGCGTGGTTCATTCCATGGGTCTTCCAGGACACCCCCCTCGAAACTTATGTGAAAGAGGTTTCGGTCACTACTGTACGGTTTCTCTTCTGTTATGGGAACGGGTATTTCATGTTTCTTTGCGTATTCTATCAGAGACTTACGTGAATCAAGTTCCCACTCTCTCCACGGGGCAATGATCGTAATATGAGGATCAAGGGCCAGATATGTCAGCTCAAACCTCACCTGATCGTTACCCTTGCCTGTGGCCCCGTGACATACTGCGTCTGCGCCTTCCTTCTCTGCGATTTCTATCTGTTTCTTGGCAATTAGAGGTCTGGCAATCGATGTGCCCAGAAGATATCCTCCTTCATAGACAGCATTTGCCTTTAACATGGGGAATATGTAATCTCTGACGAATTCCTCCTGCAGATCCTCTATATATACTTTGGATGCCCCGGTCTTTATGGCCTTCTCCTCCAGGTTCTCCAGTTCCTCTGCCTGCCCTAGATTAGCAGTATAAGCGACAACATCGCAACCATATTCTTCTATTAGCCACCTCAATATGACCGAGGTGTCCAGTCCCCCGGAATAAGCCAGCACTATCTTCTTCACTTTTGATCTCATGGTCATTCCCCCGTCCTTCTCGTCACTTGCTGTTATAGGTTTCCATATATCAAATTTCACTGCGTTATCGGTCGGAATCCACGACGACGTACTACAATGTATGACTTACGCGGATTCCTTCCTCTGGCCTTGTGAAATTTAATATCTGAAAACCTATTATCATTCACAGGAGTCCTAATATGGTCAGATACTCCCGTCTTCTGAAAATTGACCCCAAACCTCCACCAGTACCGTTACACGCAAGATAATGCCTCATCCAAAGCTCTAATCATTGCATCCACTTCCCCTTTGGTAACTATAAGGGGAGGAAGGAAGCGCAGGACTGTCCCCATAGTGCAATTGATCAGAACGCCCCTCTCAAGACATGCTCTGACAATATCCCCGCCATCAAACTCCAATTCCATCCCAATTATAAGCCCTTTCCCCCTAAGATCCTTAATAAACGGGTACTTCTGTCTTAATCTACCAAGCTCCTTGGAAAGATAGTCGCCCACCTCAATACAGTTTTTCAAGACACCGTTTTTCAAGATAGTATTTACAAAAGCCAATGCAGAAGCAGTTACTACGGGGTTTCCTCCAAAAGTCGTGGCATGAGAACCAGGAACGAAACTACTCGCAACCTCTTCCTTTGCCAGCATAGCGCCTATGGGTAAGCCTCCCCCCAAGCCCTTGGCAAGGGTCATGATATCCGGTTCTACACCGTAGCCCTCATAGGCAAAGAGAGTCCCGGTCCTTCCCATACCCACCTGTACCTCATCGAATATTAGCAACACATCGTGTCTGTCACAGATCTTTCTCAGGCCCTTCAAATAGTTACCCGACGGGCAGTTCACCCCGCCTTCCCCTTGAATTGGCTCCACCATGACAGCACAAGTACTTTCATTAATGATTCTCTCCATAGCTTCCAGGTCATTGAAGGGGACATAACTAAAACCGGGGAGCAACGGTTCAAAATCCTTATGGAACTTCTCCTGCCCGGTTGCCGTGACAGTAGCCATGGTCCGGCCGTGAAAGGAATTGATTGTTGTAATGATTTCAAACCTACCCTGCCCTTTCCTTTCTTTAGCGTGTTTGCGAGCCAGTTTAATCGCAGCTTCGTTGGCTTCCGCTCCGCTGTTGCAGAAAAACACCCTATCCGCAAAAGAATTCTCTGTCAGTAGCTTGGCCAGTTCAGTTTGTGGCTCCGTATAATACAGGTTTGATACGTGTATAAGCCTCTCGACCTGTTCTTTTATCGCCCTTACAATATTGGCATGGCAATGTCCTAAATTGCAAACCGCCAGGCCACCAACAAAGTCAAGATACTCTTTACCCTCAGAATCCCATACCTTACAACCATGGCCTTTCACCAATACCACAGGAAAACGAGAATAAGTGGCGGCTATATGTCGATCAGAAAGGTCCTTCAATTGGTCTGTATCCATCGTACCCAACGCGTCTCCTCTTCACCGGGCGATTTCACCGGTTATTCATAAAAAAGAACACAACACATATAACACCTGGTTATAAAATAACTCAAAATGTCAATAACCACCAATACAAGAATTTGCCTCCATGCCACGCATAAAGAATCATTAGAGTGTGGCATCCTTCATAAAAGCTATAAAGTAGTTTACACTTTCTAATAAAAAAACGGTCTCGGCACAGATTCAACGGTGGTTAAATTTTAACCCGTGCAGCTGTTTGAGCGTTTTAGCGAGCGTTAAGAAAGAACAGAGGGAAAGCCGCTTTTTTAGAATGTTTGTAGTTCCAAAACCTATATGTTAAAAGTTATAAAGGAATATAGTCCAAACAGGCTTTAAAGTCAAATGGAATAAGACATTCAAACCCTTTGTTCCGGCCTACCCCCGCGTGAACTGTTTCGAGTCATGAGGTTAGGGGCGAGGCCGAAATAACTACCAGATATGCAGTAGAAAGCGATCACATGGTATTATACCTCGCACTGCCATAATTTGCGCTTTTTCGCCGGCCCTGACCACCGATCGCTGCGTTGCTCAAGCTTGCAATAGTACCCGCTATTACGCGCTTTCGCGCCTTGCGCTCGATGCTCATTGCTCGCCGAAAATTCCGCAAATTATGACCGCGCGAGATATATGTGAAGATATGACGGATGTTTTTCCTTGACTATTCACCTTAAGGTGGGTTTTACTATTGTTAAAAAGTGCCCATCCATAAATGGCAATTTTTCCGCAACCTCTGCGCCTGCCTGTGCGTAGCACGCAGACGGGTCAGACTCAGATTGTAATCCTCAAAATACTTATGGACAGGGACGAAATAACTTCCTCAAGTTGGCCCTCAGATTTAGATTATTTCCGTTTCTTAGTGATAGTCATGGGTTCCCAATATGACCTTTATCCCTGTTGCCTCCTCCAATATCTTAGCTAGCTCCTCGGCACTGGTGTAAGGACACCCGGGCTTGGCGCCAACCAAACAGGAACTGAGGTGAATAATATCCGGCTTCATCTCGGACATCTTTGCTGCCATGCCCAAGGTTGGGGCAACGGTACGACCGGGACATTCGCAGGTAACAAATGCCGTTACCTGTGATGGTTCTTCGAATTTGCCTTCTCCAAGTTGTGCAGCCTTCAGGCACCGCCACTCCCCGGGACAGCCGTAACCACTATCCATGTATGCACCACAACCCACAATTGCAACCTTTTTCATTGTAACCTCCTTTCTGTTATCTGCAGTATTCTCAATACTTCAGCACAGAGAATTAGTGTTTGAACGAAAACGTAACTTCTCAATAAGTTAGGGTAATTTGGGGAAGTTGTTTCGTCCCCGTCCCTAGGTTTGTATTGCATTGACATTCTAACTTTTCATATCGTCACTACATGTTTAGCACTACCTCTTTTTGAGGATCTTTTAATGGGGAGGATTAATATCGTTACTGTTGAACATAGTGCAAAACCGGCCATGACCATGAAACTCGTTTGGTAAGAACCAGCCCAATCCCTTATCAACCCAACAAAATATGGGCCCACAAGCATACCAAGGCTCAGGCAGGCGGATATAACCCCAAAGCCAAACCCTAGGTTCTTGGGCTTCAAAATGTCCGACGGCAAAGAGAAGACCGATACGGGGATTAAACCCACTGAAATCCCTGTCAGAACCATCAAGAATACGAGCGATCTGGTGGCGTAAGGGATGAAGAAAACAAGGATCGTTAACCCAAGACCACCTATAGCTATAAGTCTTATTTTAGAATCGATCTTACCTAGGAAGCATCCCACTATCGGGCTCAGAATGAGTGAACCCCACATAATGAAACTGGTGAGAAATCCAGCAAACTCGATACTAAAGCCTTTATTCGATTGAAAGTAATCCGGAGCAAATGTAATAAACGAGATGGTTGATGCGTTAAACCACATCCAGGCAATCGCTACGACCCATATTGAAATGCCCGTCTCCTTAAAACTGGGCAGTTGTATTCTTTTCTCTCTGATGGGCTTTTCCGTCAAGGAAGGGGCGGATTTGTGAAAAGCAAGAAAGACTACTAGGGCTATGAGACTGGCAATGCCACTGACGGAGATAGCTGCCTGCCAACCCAGCTTTTTTGCCAGAATACCAAATGTAGAAAAGGATATTATGGTACCCATGGGCATAGCTGTATTGAATATCCCCATGGCCATGCCCAACTCTTTTCCGTAAAACCATTGAGAAATAAATCTAGGCATACCTATCGCAAGAATCAAGGCACCGGTACCTGAAAGCACCCTCCCGCAAAGAAGAAACAGGAAACTCCTTCCAAAAACCATTATTGCAGTACCAACTATCATTAAAAGAAAACACGCTATGGTGATCTTTCTGGTCCCGTAACGATCGAAGAAGAGTCCGCCTGGGATGGACAGTAATATTCCAGGCACGGCAAAGATGCCCATAAGAAGTCCAGCCTGGGTGTGAGATATGTGTAAGTCCTCGATAATCAAACTTAAAATTGGGGGAACACATTGGAACACAAACGCAAAGGCGAGCATGGATAAATAAGTTAGGGCTAGAATATTCCAACGGTAACTTTTGGTCATAAGACTGTTTCCTGCCTCCAATTTAAGGGGGATTGGTTATAACTTCGGCCATTATGTACTATAGTTTTTCCAGATATTAAATTTCCCACCTCATCCAGCCCCCGGTACACAATTCTCCTGAGCAAAACTGCTCAATGACAGCATCCTGGTTTTCTTGTCTTATTTTCTCTAAAATTTCATTCACACTTTCGTATGGGCAATCGTCATAGTAATCTACCATCTTTTCGTCTTGGTAAACCATGATGTCAATACTCTTATCAAAGTTGATGTATTGTTCCACGCGGATCTTTTTGCTCATAGGGCCTCCTCCAATGGCGCAGAAGTGAGCCTGGGTTTGGCTATCTTCGCTATAGGTTTCCATATATTAAAGTTCACTGCGTTATCGGTCTGAATCCTCGACGACGTGCTCGAATTCCTCCCTCTGTCCTTGTGAAATTTAATATCCGAAAATCTATAGATATCCTATGGATTTAGCCGATATGAAGTTTGACAGGACACAGATAGTTGAAGAGGATTATTATACCTTCCGAAAACAGTACGTTTAAGAATAAAAGAGCCTTTTCTTCACGTTGCTGACCTTCATAAGCTGCTCTATTGCCTCGTAGGGTTGAGCGCCTACCAGAATACGCTCATTTACTACAAAAGTAGGAACGGCCATGACACACAAAGCTTTGGCACGAGCCCAATCTAGGTCGACCGCTTCCTTGAAGGCCCCTGTTTCAAGTATCTTTTTCGCATCTGCATCAGAAAGACCCACTGATTTAGCCACACCTACCAATTCAGGG
>DAOWME010000179.1 GCA_030643245.1 Deltaproteobacteria bacterium | reverse complement strand
TTCGTTAATCTCTGTGGGGCTCATATTCTCATATTAACACCATCTCTCCATCCTGTCCACCCCCATGACCACTTTTCTGGGAACTCCCTCTGACTTCTTTGCTCCAGCTTGATGACATACCAGGAATTTTGAATAGGATACGGATATCCTCCGAAGGATATCATGACGATTCAGTCCCGGGGATAACCTAGTAAGGCTTCACTGGTCTAAACACTGCTTTTACTTTGACAGTCAGGTCATCCAGTAAGGAATATATCACAGGAATCAGTAGAAGTGTGAGGAATGTGGAGGTAATCATGCCACTGCCTACCGCAATGGCCATAGGCGATCTTACCTCACCGCCTTCACAGAGTTCCAGCGCTATAGGCAGCATTCCGAAGAACGTAGAGAGTGCAGTCATTAAGACGGGCCTGAGTCTCACAGGGCCTGCCTCAAGGATAGCCTCGTCACGGGATAAGCCCCTCTGTCGCAGGATATTGGTATAATCTACCAATAATATGGCGTTCTTTGTCACCAGTCCCACTAACATGACGAGGCCCATGAGGCTGAAAAGGTTAAGTGTCTTGCCCGTAATAACTAGGGCGCCGAAAGCCCCAAAGAGGGCCAGCGGCAAAGAAATCAGTATCGTGAACGGATGGACAAAACTCTCAAACTGGGCTGCCAACAACATATAGATCACCACTATTGCCAGGGGAAAGGCAAAGACAAAGGACTCGAACATTTCGATCATATCCTCGCTCGTCCCCCCGAAGCTCAGTTCATACCCACCTTCTTTCGGTAAAACCTGCTTTGCAATCTTCTTCAAGTCCTCTATGGCTTCCCCTGCAGTCTTCTCCCCTCGGGCATTGGCAAAGATGTGAACCGCATGCTGCCGTTCGAAACGTCTGATGCTTTGAGGAGTAACCCCGCTCTCCAGGTACACCAGGTTCCTCAGCTCTATCAACTGCCCACTCCTGGAAGGTACGAGGATATTCATCAGGTCGGAAGGCGCGGTGCGGTATGATTCCAACATACGTACCCGGATATCATAGCGCTCGCCCTCTTCTTCGAATTTCACGTTTTCATCTGTATGACCGTCGATCAGGACCCTAAGGGTGTCGGCGATAGTTGATATGTCTACCCCCACATCTGCGGCCTTATTCCGGTCAATATAGACGCGGATCTCCGGTTTTTCAAGCTCCAGATCATAATCCACCCCTGTAATCCCGGGCGTCCTCTCATACATCCGTTTCATCTCCGTGGCATATTCTGTCAGCTTATTCATGTCCGGGCCTTTGATGATGCCGTCCACATCCGTATTGCGCCCAAGCCGACCTATGGCTGAGAAGTCTTCCACAGAGATAGTAACTCCGGGGACGGCCCTACAGTTCTTCTGCAATATGGCCATGATCTCTTGTTGGCTCCGTTCCCTCTTGTCCCAGTCCTCCATGACATTGAAGAACATAACATTGTTAGTATCATCCGTAGGCATGGCGCCCACCATGCTGGTGATCATCGTGTTTTCAGGCTCTTCTGCCACTATATCCTCCACGCGCTTTATGAACTCCCTCGTGTATGCGATACTGGAGCCCACGGGTGTCCGCATCGTCATTATATAGAGGCTTCTGTCTTCCAAAGGAAGGAACTCCTTGTTCGTGGCCAGGAAGAAGACCACAGTAGCGCCGAAGACGCCTGCGGCAAATATGACCACCAGTAGGCGGTGATTCAAGGCTGAGCGGAGCAGGACACGGTAGGCCCTGTTCATGGACGAAGTGCCGCCTTCTATGGCGCGAAAAAAGATATTCTGTTTTTTGGCTTCTACCGTCCGGGTAACCCTGATTACCCGGGCGCAAAGCATGGGAGTGAGCGTAAGGGAGATGAAGAGAGAGATAAGCATGGCCGAAATAACCGTAATGCCGAAGGGGTAGAGAAAGCGCCCCATAAGACCTCTGATAAAGGCTACGGGGATAAAGACTAAACAGATACTCAAACTGGCTACGATTACGGCAAACGCTACCTCGTTGGTACCGAAAGAAGCCGCTTCCATCGGTTCCATGCCTTCTTCCATATGACGATAGATGTTCTCCAATACTATTATCGCGTTATCCACCACCAATCCAATTGCCACAGAGAGGGCGACCATCGTCATATTGTTGGAAGTGAAGCCAAAGAAATACATGAAGCCAAAGGCCCCGATAATAGAGGTGGGTATCGCGAGATTGACGACCACGGTAGTGCGAAAATTCAACAGGAAGAGATAGAGGATGAAGACGGTGAGTAACGCCCCGAATAAGATGTCTACCTGAACACCTACGATAGTGCTGCGTATAAACTTGGACCTGTCCCAGCTAATGGTATATTCCATGCCTTCAGGTATCAGGGGTTCCAGTTCTTTGACCTTTTTCTTTATGCGTTCTGCAACTTCAACTGTATTGGAACCTATCTGTTTCAATATCTGTATGCCCACAGCAGGCTCTCGGTTAAATCGCAAGAAGGACCTCTCTTCTTCCAGTGTGTCTTCTGCATATCCTATGTCCCTGAGCCGCACAGGGGCTCCACTTTTATACGCTATGATAAGCTCATCGAATTCCTCCGGGGTGCCGAACTCACCCATGGTTTTAACCACGATCTCCGTTGGGCCTGTCTTGAGAAAGCCGCTGGGCATCTTGATGTGTTGATCTTTGAGGGCCTGGATGACCTGGTGAGGGGAGAGGTGATAGGAATTGAGTTTTTCGCGGTCGATCCAGAGCACTATCTCCCGGTCCCTGAACCCATAGAGGTTAACTTTACCTACCCCGGCAACAGTCTCCAGCCGCCGTCTCAGCACCTGATCGGAAAATCGACAGATCTCCTTGAAAGGATGGGTGTCGGATTGAAGCGTAAACCACACTGTGGCGATCGATTCGGTGCTCAGTTTGTCTATGATCGGCGGGTCTACATCCTTGGGGAGCTTTTTCATAGCCATCCCAACCTTATTCTGTACATCCGTGGCTGCAATATCGATATTCTTGTCCAGGTAAAACTGCAAGGTGATGATCGATTTGCCCAACAGACTCACGGATGTGATATGCTTGATCCCCTGGATGGCATTGAACTCCTCTTCCAACACATCGGTTACATCCATGTCCATTATTTCAGGGCTTGCCCCGGAAAGGAAAGTGGTGACAGTGACGAGGGGGAACTCTATGTATGGATATTGGTCAAGCGGTATACGCCAGAACCCGATGACCCCGAATATGACAAAGACCGCAGACAGAACAATGGTAAAGACCGGTCGTTTTATACATAAATCGCTGAGATACATATCTTTCTGGTTCCTCCCCCGTGACTAGAACAACTAAAACTCGCAGATGTTCAGCTCTCAGGTAAAATCGGGGCATTGAGTACCTTGACGGGGGTACCCTCTTCCAGGCCACGGTTGCCACTTGTGACAACCAACTCGCCGGGATTTAACCCGGAGACGATCTCCACCTTTCCCTCCTTCATTTCACCGATCCGGACTATACGTCTACGAGCAACCCCATCGTGCACCACATATATCAAGTGCTTGCCCTCTCGCTGGATCACCCCTTCACCCGGGATCACGAGGGCCTTTTCATTCGCGCTTTTAACGAGAAATACATCCGCAAAGAAACCGGGTTTCAGCTCCCCATGGCAGTTGTCAAAATATGCTTTTATCTCTATTGTACGGGTCGTAGGATCAACCTGCGGATTAATGAAATAGACCTTACCTGAGAACTCCCTGTCAGGATAGGCTTTTACCCTGGCCTTGACCGGCTGCCCTTTTCCCACCAGGGCCGTGTGTGTCTCCGGCAGGGTAAAGCGGAGTTTTAAAGGATTGATCTTCACCGCATTGAACATGGTCTCGCCTACATGGATATATTCTCCTTCGGAGATCATCTTTTCCGTGATAATACCATCCAGTGGGGAAAATATCCGCGTATCTTCCATGTCTTCCCGGGCCGACCCTAAAGCGGACATCAGGCTGTCAGTCCGTGCCTTGGTCATGCTGACCCGGGATAGGATCTCATCATAATCCTCTTCAGATATGACTTTCTTTTTCCAGAGTTCCTCACGGCGCTTACGGGTAGTCTCCAGGTACGCCAGGTCAGCTTCATTTTCCCGGATCTTGGCCTCGTCCTCAGCCACGGCCAGGCGCTGACGCTTATCGTCTAACTGTATTAAAAGCTGCCCTTTCTTTATAACGTAACCTTCATCCACAAAGATCTTCTTTACCTTGCCTGCGATCTCCGGGGATATGGTTACTTCGTCGTCAGGCAGAAAAGAACCCATCGCCCGGATTCTGTGCTCAACCCTCTGGATGATTGGCCGGACCGTTTCTACAAGGACCGCCGGGGCAGATTCAGTCGCATTTTCGACATTATCCCTATTAGCTTGCGCATCTTCCTCGTTGTCACAGCTGTATGAGGAGAACAAGACTGAAACTATAGTCGTTATCAATATCAGTTGTTTAAAGACCTCTTGTTTCATTTTTCGCCTCCGAAAATATAGGACTTTTTCCACCTTCTAACCGAAAAGCGAAATCAACGTTCCTTCGCGTCCTTTGCGATAGGTAATAGTAGATTTCTATTTAAAAAACGTGTAGAGGACCCGAACACTAGTTGGACTCCTATCGACATCCTTTGGTATGACGGGATCAAACGGTCACTGGAGATCTTCTCGGGCATCTCCCTTTGGTATACACCCGGCAAAGCTCCTGTACCCATCAAATGGATAATGGTTCGCGACCCAGAGGGTAAGTTGCCCATAGAAGCCTTTTTCTGTGCAAATTTGGAGGCAGGGGGAACTACAGATACTCCGTTGGTTCATACTCCGCTGGAACATTGAAGTTAGGGACGTGGCCGAAATAACTTCCTCAAGTTGGCGCTCAGATTTAGGTCAGATTTGTTCGATCTGAAAATACAAAACCACAGGAATAGTTTTGCCTATTTCGAGGATTTTGTGTTTGAAGATCGGGCAAAGATGGCTTGGAGATGAGATGTACAAATGGGGAAGTTATTTCGGCCACGTCCCTTACCTTTGAGGAGCTCAGAACGCATCTCGGTATTGAAACTCAACGCCAATGGTCCGACAAGGCAATAGCAAGAAGTACACCTGCTCTCTTTGGGTTGTTTTCTGTCGTTGTTCTCGTGGCAATCAAAATGCTCAAGGACACAACCATTCCGATCCTGAAATGCACGTGGTACAGAAAACTGGAGGCCACTTTTTCAGACGTCATCGCCTTTGTGCGAAGGCATATTTGGAGTGCCAGATATTTCGCGAACTCATCTGAAATAGCTGACCTCATCAATTCCGGATACAATTTATTGACTGACTTGCTGGATCAGGTTTGCTACGCCGACTGAATCCAAAGAAAATTCCCAATCAAGAATACTATATATTCGATATTTGTCAATTTTATTTTCATTTCTTGTTTTTTGTCACATCCTAGGCTGTATTAGCAATGACAAAAAAATCTATTGGTGCTAATATGATGTATGGTGGATTAACTGTATCCTCAGTGGACGGATAGCGTTAAACGGTGAGCGTTTACGTAGAGGGAAGGTTTCAGGCATATGCTAGGAATATTGCTTGCAATTATTGTGTTGCTCTATGTTCTAAGCCCTTATGACTTAATACCTGATTTTCTTGTGGGTTTCGGATGGCTGGATGATCTGGCAATCTTGGCTTTATTGTGGCGATACTTCTATATGTATAGAAAGAAGCGATACCGCGATGAATATTTTGATAATAAGCGCCAGCCGTCTTACAATAAAGATGGTGGTAGGCAGTCTTCCCAAAAGGAGGCTTCCGGTTCTAACGAGCATTACGAGAAAAGGAGGGCTACAAATGATCCCTATACTGTGCTTGGTATCGGAAGGGCTGCATCGCCTGATGAGATAAAGAAGGCTTACAGACAGTTGGTTAAACAGTATCATCCGGACAAGGTACTGCATTTAGGTGAGGAATTCAAAGAACTGGCGGAAAGACGTTTCAAAGAAATTCAAGAGGCCTATTCAAAGATAAAGCCGGAATAGTCCAACAATACAGATGTCAGAATTGCAGCAAGGATCCCTGTCAACGCTATGCCTATTAGGACCGTTACCACTGGTGATAACCCATTGATTTACACGAAGTGTTGTTGAATCGGCATGCAGTCACGTAGTTAGTGTCCATCCAATGGACTTCTTGAGAAAAGGGCACGAGTTGGTTTCCAATTCAGAAATGAGCAATTTTTTCTCTGAGCAAGGCCGCACGACGGTTTGCGCCGAGGCGTACATGATCGTACGTCGCAGGCGGAAACCTGAGGAGAACGCAGC
>DAOWME010000168.1 GCA_030643245.1 Deltaproteobacteria bacterium | reverse complement strand
TATTGCCATGGTTAATTCCGCAAGGTGATCAAAGCCGATATATTTAATGTTCCCTTTCTTTACCAGTTCAACAGCCGGGTCCAGCAAATCTCCCCAGTAGGCTGAACCTGACCCTATCCTTACCTTCTTCATTGTGACCCTCCCTTCTCTCTCATGCGCTTCGTTTTATTAATAGCTTCCATAACATCATTGCCGTGGTCTCATCCCTCTGGTTTTTGATAACCTGTTTTATCGTCACCACACCGCGATCGTCTCCTTTTACCTCTTTATCAACTACCTCTGCTTCTGCGCGAAGGGTGTCCCCTATCTTTACCGGGGCCGTGAACCTCATCTTGTCCAGACCATAGAATGCTATGACCAGACCAGGTCTCACCATCTGCAATCCCGCGGCAATGGCAAAGGTCAGAGATCCCTGAACCAGTCTTTCTCCAAATGGGGTTTCTTTGGCATACTCTGCATTGGAGTGGAGTTCCAGCCAGTTCCCCGTTAAGTAGCAAAAAAAGACCACATCCGTCTCCGTAATGGTCCTGCCCCTTTCCGACACGGTCTTGTCACCTATTTCCAATTCGTCGAAGTACTTGTAAATCATGTTCCCTCCTTTATTCTTGATTCAACACTTTATTGCACTAATAATCCATTTGTTTCTGCAACTTCTCAAGAGTATCTCTTGCCCGTTTCAAGGCTTTCCAAACAAATGGCGAGCGATGACGAGTCTTATTATCTCATTGGTTCCCGCATAAATTTGGGGGAGTTTTGCCTCTCTCAGGTATCGCTCTACCGTATATTCCTTAAGATAACCATAACCTCCAAAGACCTGGACTGTCTCAATGGCCACCTTCATGACCATATCACTTGTGAAAACCTTGGCCATATTGCACTCCTTGGCAGCGTGTAGCCCCTTTTCATCCCTCTGGGCAGCATAGTAAATCAACCTCCTTGCTGCCTCAATCTGGGTGGCCATGTCGGCGATCTTGAACTGGATAGCTTCGAAACCGGCGATGGGCCGTCCAAACTGGACCCGCTCTTTTGCGTAACCAACTGCCGCCTCAAAGGCGCTCTGAGCAAGTCCCAATGACAAGGCAGACACACAAAGACGATCCATATCTATGGCCTCCATAGCCACTCTAAACCTCCGTTTCAAACACAGAAGACCATCAAACCCAACGAACCTGATAAATACTCTGGCTTACAACCCCAATCCCCTGGCAATGATTTCGTGTTGAATTTGGGAAGTCCCTCCTCCTACCATCGCCTGCTTGGCATCGCGGAAATAGCGCTCCATATCATATTCAGGCATCTGAGCATACCCTCCGAGGATCTGCATGCCTTGGGTCGTAACCCGGAAATAGGCCTCGGAACTGAAAAGCTTGGCCATGGCAGCCTCTTTTGCAGCGGGCAAGCCTTCCTTTAACATCCAGGCAACTCTATAAGTAAGCAACCTGGAGGCATCCACATTCATCTGCATCTCCGCAAGCATGTGTTTTATCACCTGAAACTGTCCAATGGACTGTCCGAATTGTTCCCTTTCCTTGGCATACCGTAGTGCGTCTTCCACTGCGGTCTGGGCTACTCCCAAATAGCTGGCAGACACCGCCGCTCTCTCCATCTCAAGTTGATATGTGAGATATTCCCAACCCCGGTTCAATTCACCGAGAAGGTTCTCCCTGGGTATCCGGACATCCTCAAGGAAGAGTTCGTTGGTAGTGATGATCCTCCTGGAGAGGGTGTTTAAAGGTCTGAATTCGATGCCGGGGAGGTGGTTGGGTACTAAAAGAAGGCTGATTCCTTTATGCTTCGGTACGTTTCTGTCAGTGCGGGCCGCCAGGAGGATGATATTGTTCTTGAGATGGGCGCCGGTGGCGAAGACCTTCTGACCATTGATAACGAACTCATCTCCATCAGCAGCGGCAAACGTAGTTATGGAAGCGGCGTCGGAACCGGCATTGGGTTCGGTTAGAGAGAAAGAAAACCTTATCTCCCCTTTTATGGCCGGAGGGAGGTAATGCCGCTTCTGCTCTTCACTCCCGTGAAGAGCGATGTTTTTTGTGCCCCACGTGATAATCGAATAGCCCGCCCCTATGTCGAAGGAATACTTTGAGAGACATTCATGAAGAATCGTATAGAGGATTGCATCACCCCCAACACCTCCATACTCCTCCGGAATCATTAGACCGAACCACCCCTGCTTTGCTACCTTGTCATAAAATTCATAGGGGTATTGCCTATTTTCGTCCCACTCCCGGACTTTCTCTCTGGGGCACTCCTTTTCCACAAAATCCTCAAGGGTTTTCCGCCATATCTCCTGTTCCTCATCGAATTTAAATATCATCTTCTCTACCTCCTATCGAAAAGTCATAACATCTCCGAAGGGTACTGAACAAAGGTTACACTCAAATCAGTTCCACAGTCAGGGAAACAGGTCAGGCGCCGGCGCTCTCGGGTAAGAAGTCCCCAAGCCCCTTTATAAGTGCCTTCTTTCCATTCCTAATATGTTGTTGAAGGAGGTTCCTGGCCCCTTCAGTATCCATGTCTTTTATTACCTTAAAAATCATGGCATGTTCGTGTTCAGATGCGGTCTTCCTCTGTGGATCCAACCTATCAAACCGGTAAGTAAGATAAAGACGTTCAAAGAGACCCCGCAACATCCTGATCAAATAGTTGTTTCCCGTGATCTCGGTCAACTTCAGGTGAAGAGTCATATCGAGTATCAACCTCTTTCTCATGTCACCATAATCAGTCTCACCATGGTACGCTATTATTCTTTCTATCTCCTCAATGTCACTTCTTGCCAGGCTCCCAACCATCTTCTCCAATGAATAAATCTCTACGGCTTCACGGGCATCAAACAGTTCACCGGCTTCTTCTCGGTTCATCTCATGAACGAAATATCCTCTATTCAAAAGCCTTTCCACAAATCCTTCGTATTCCAGTCTGGTCAACGCATATATTATCGGGGTCTTACTCATCTTCAATTTGTTTGCAAGGTCCTTGTATATGAGTTTTTGTCCGGGCACTATCCTATGGATAAAAATCCATTTCTTTAACTCTACGTATGCTTTTACCATTAAGTCTTCAGAGGAGGAACTTTCGGATCTTATGGAGTTCACAAAAGAATAGTAGGCATCTCTAACCAAATCATCCGACGTCACAATCAACTCCTTTATCGGGTCCCCATCTGGGAGAAGAATCAAGATGTGGGAGGTTGTTAACATTACAGCGCAATTTCTTAGAGCGTATTTGAAAGCCTTTTGACGAAATCACAAATTGCCTGAGATAGTTTCCCATTATGGCTGTATTGAGCAACTGCCGAGCTACCCGAAAGTGCAAAGGAAATACGCCTTGACTTTCAAATACATTGTGGGGATTGTGCAGTGGGGTCATACCCTGGAGGAATAAATTTTACATTCCATAGAGCCGGAACGAATAATCCGGCACATTGACCTCAGGGGGGATGATGCGGCACTCCACAGGGCAAGCATAATAGATTGCGAGCTGTGCGGTTAGACATTGCAAGTTATTTTCAGATCGAACAAATCTGACCTAAATCTGAGCGCCAACTTGAGGAAGTTATTTCGTCCCCGACCCTTATACAGAACTGTAGTTTATGGAAAGCAAACGAAATGAGGAGGCGGCAAAGACGATAAACCAGCTTAACCGCACAGCTCGAAAGAATATGGAATAAAGCAATTTCTGGATATCTGAAAACTGAAACAACTGAATATTACGCTTTATGATCTTATATTTGATCTTATTTGTCAAGAGGGAAGATCGAAATTCAGCAATTCTAATTCTCATTTCTGAATTGGAGACCTGATTCGTGCCTTTCTTGCTGAAGACTCCATTTATGGATGGGCACTAGGTAGGTATTATGAGGGCTGAATTTCGGACGAAAAAAGATGCGGAGGGTTGAGAGGGATAGTATCCAAGGCATCTTGCCCCGACCTCCTTAAAGAGGTCGGGGTCATCAGTGGCAGAAGACACTGGGCATGCCCCCTATGCCAGCCAGTATGAGGTTATCCTAGACCCTGAATTGTCCTTTGGATGATGGCATCCTGGGTTTTGCGGCTGATATCCACAAAATGCGCACTGTAACCGGCCACCCGGACTATCACCTCCGGATACTTTTCAGGATCCCTCTGGGCAGCTCTCAAGGTCGCATCATCGACCATGTTGAACTGGACATGGTCCATTCCCAACGTATCCCAGGTCTTCATGTAGGCCTTCCAGAGTTGATAGCCCTTCTCACCGGCCAACTGGGTCGGCGAGAGACGTTGATTCAATAAAAAGGCCCTTCCGTCGCTGATGTGGTCGATCTTCCCGCATGACTTGAGAATTGCAGTAGGTCCTTTCTTGTCAAGACCGGGACCCGGTGAGATCCCTCCGTCGTAAAGGGCGTCTCCTATCCTGCGGCCGTTTGGTAAGGCGGGGACGACATTGGCCCAGTAAATGTTGGCGCTGGCGTTCTCTGGGAGGAACGGTAAGTTGTTCCCGGATGGGCACTTCATCTCTTTACTGTGCCTGGCGACCTCCCGGAGGCACCGAACCATGATGTCGTCCACGTAATCGTCATCGTTGCCCCACTTGGGCGCGTTCCTCACAAAGTCTAGACGCATCTCTTCGTAGCCTTCCCAGTTCGCCCTGAGGGCCTCCAGGAGCTGCGCCATGGTGTATTTCTTGTCGTCATAGATAAACTTCTTGACGGCCGCTAGGCTGTCTGGATTTTCACACCAGTTCGCGGCAGTTATCCAGGCATTGCCGCGCTCGCCATTGCTCGGGTCGACCGCATCCGTCCCCGTCTCCACAGCACGTTCGTAAATAGCGGAGAGGATCGGTCTTGAAAACAACTCCGGGTCTTTGGTCCTGCCAAAGTGGTGAAAACGTACTGAAAAGTTTTGTGTCCATTCCATCTGCTTGATCCAGGCCTGGAAGAACTCCTCGAAGTCCTTGAACTCAGTCGAATCACCGGTCTTCGGCCCCATCTGCATGTTCACCACATGGTCGTAACCGTTATGTAGCGTGTATTCTATCATCTTGGCTGTATTAATCGCTACCGGCATCCTCATAGGTTGACAACCGTACTTCGTGGGGGGACAGGGCGACATGCAGGCCTGATTCACCCACTGCCTCGCCTCCTCAAGGGGATGGCCGTGCCAGTACATCATGTTGGGGACGTAGATTGAGTCATTCTTGATGTTAGGGTAGCCGAGCCCATGGCGGATGCACTCAAAGACCTCACGCCAGACGTCGTCCTTGACCCCGGGATGGTACCTGAAGCTGAACGTGGGGTTGCAGACCCGCACCAACCGAGCCGCCTGCATATAGACGGTCGTTAAGTCATTACAGGCATCGGAGCCGTTCTCCTTGACCCCCCCCATCGTCCACACCAGAGAACCGATGATCCCCTGCCATGCTTCCCTGCCATAGCGGGGTTGGAAGAGACCGATCTCATAGGTGCGGATCATGTGTTCGCCCACGAGGTCAAGGGCCTCCTCCTTTGTGAGCCTCTTTTCTATATTCACATCCCTGTCATAATACGGCCCGTGAACGTAGTCGGGACGGTGAGGCATTGCAAAATCATGTGCCTCGTATCTAGTCATAACCTGTATAAAATGATCGAACTGGAGAGATTCCTGCAAGTTTCTCGGCGGTTGTGCCGGAACCCGTTCGCAGACCTCGGCAATACGCAAGAGCTCGTCTTTGCGTTCCGGATCGCTCTCAAAATTCTCGGCTATGATCTTGGCAAGCCGCGCATAGCGGTTCGCATACCGAATACCCGCCTCCAAAACCTCCGCCATCGCCTCCCACCTCGGCAACTTTTCATAGAGTGGGTAAAGATCGGGCGATGGGTTGCCCTGCAGTCTCTCTTCCGTCTCGTCCATACGGCGGTCGATGTCGTCTAGTATCGTTTCAAAGCCTTTGAAGATAAAATTGTAGTCTTTTGTTGCATAACCAAAGGCAGACGAGGGCGCCCCGGCCACGAGGGCGCCGGCCATATATTTGACGGCATCTTCCGGGTCCGTCAGTTTGGCCAGTTCCTCGAGAGCTGTCCTGCCGGCCCAGTAATCGTTCAACTCGGCCAGGATTTTCAAGGACTCTTCCTCGGGTTCCGGGATGATCCCCTGCTCGTTGTAAACCTCCTCGTTTACCATAGCGGCAGACTGCCACTGCCAGACCATCTCATGCGGACCGCTTCCGACACAACACACGAGCTGTGAATGGTCGGTAATGAAGATGGGGGTGTTGTCCAGGACATTGGCAAGGCCCCTGGCCTTCCGCATCATGATCGGCTCACCCTCGTTCTCCTTCCATGCCTCGGTAAAGAGTTGGGGAAAGGTCAGGTCGATCTTTAAACCGGGGGGGTAAAGCCCTCCGCTGGCCCCTTTCTTCCACACCGCCTTTCGCAGATAGTCGAGGCGTTTGGAGCGGCTCTTTTCCGCCGCCCACCACCATTGCTGCTTTTCTTCCATCTCTTTGATATCTTTGCCCTTTTCAAACTCTGTTCTTGCCATTTTCTACCCTCCTTTACACATTTACTCTTAATAAAATGGGCACTACCGGGCTTTCAATTCAGAAATGAGCAACTCTTTGCAGGGTCAAGGGACCCAAGGAATTGTGTCCATGCGTACCAAGAACCGGCTTAAGGCATATGGCACTGGCCTCAGGGCAGGACCATATAGCCAAGGAAAAGGGCCATTTCCAGGTTGTAACTAGGTAGTGCCCATCCATTAATGGCTATTTTCCGCAATCTCTGCGTCAGACTCAGATGTAAGGGCACATTGCAATGTGCCC
>DAOWME010000224.1 GCA_030643245.1 Deltaproteobacteria bacterium | reverse complement strand
GGTTTTTTTTCCTGCAACTTCTCTGCAGTAATAGATTTAAGTCCACCAGGGTAACCGCTATGGCGATAGTAGACTTTTTGCTTCAACTTCTTGCCTGTGAGAAGCACCTTTTCCGCATTTATTACAACTATGAAGTCACCTGTATCTACATGAGGGGTATAGATAGGTTTGTGCTTTCCCCGCAGTCTCAGGGCAATGTTGCTGGCCAGTCTCCCGAGCACCTTGTCCTTCGCATCAACAACGTACCACTTTTTTTCAACCTCGTTCTTCTTCGCACTGAAAGTCTTCATTCTCTTCCCCTGTTACAATACAATAATATATTAGCGTCTTTCATGTAACATCAAAAGTAGTTTACACTTTTCCTAACTTTTGCGGTTACACAAAAAGTTAGGACCTGTGCAGTTGAGCAGGATTGCGTTAAGCGCCGGCTGCTTGCTTCGTTTGCTTGTTATACGTAAGGACCTGGACAACATCCAAATATACATAAGAGACGTATATAGGTTTTCAGATATTAAATTTCACAAGGCCAAAGGGAGGAATCCGAGTAAGTCGTACAGTTTTAGTACGTCGTCGAGGCTTCCGACCGATAACGCAGTGAAATTTAATATATGGAAGTCTATAGACCCATTACACATACAACCTTATGCCAGATTGTAGTTCATAACAAGCAAACGAAGCAAGTAGGCGGCAAGCGGTAAACTTGACCAACTGCACAGGTCGCTAAATTTTAGGCACTCATTATTTTTAGATGAAATTAGAACTAACTTTCTCCAAAGTTATAAGAAGTGTAAACCGGCAAATGAAGGATGTCTGTAAGTTCGTAAATTTAGTATACTAACTCGCTCTTGTCAAGGGAAATGTTGGGATAACACGAATTATCCATGAAAAGCAAAAGGGGCGAGGATGGTTTTTGTGCCATCCTGCCCCTCCTCGAATATGTGTTTGGCGAGATTGCATTCGGCCTCTAGCCAACCATACTGTACCCTCCACTTGCACTCAATACCTGGCCGGTTATATGCCCGGCCGTCACGTTTGAGGCCAGGAAAACAACGGGATAGGCTATGTCCTGAGGTTTTCCTATCTTGCGAAGCGGGTATGCCTTTCCTATCTTCTGCAACTGCTCGGGCGTGAACATACCTCCCTTCCACATGCTGTTGTCGCCAATTTCTTGATCCTCTTCAGGTACCGTAACTCCGGGGCAAACTACGTTGGCCCTTATCCCAAATCGACCATTTTCCCTTGCAATGGTTTTCATAAAGCTGTTAATGGCACCCTTTACCCCTCCGTATACCGCCTCTTTAAACTCGCCCTGACGGCTAGCATCGGAACTTATACTAACGATAGCACCGGTTTTTCTCTCTATCATGTAATCAAGGGCGGTCTTGCAGCAGTTCAACACCCCGATGTAGTTGATGTTTATTACCTTCTGCCAAAATTCCGGCGTCGTCTCGGTGAAAAGCATCATACTATCCCAGCCAACATTGTTTACTAACACATCGATCTGTCCAAATTCCTCATTGGCCTTCTTGAACATAGCCTGTACATCATCCAAGCTAGTTACATCACATTTAACCGTGATGGTTTTACCGCCCGCATTTAACGCGTTAGCCTCTGCCACAACTTTTTCAGCTTGCGCCGTATCTACGTCTCCGATCATCAAGTTCGCGCCTTCTTGGGCAAAAGTCAAAGATATTGCCCTGCCAATGTTGGAACCACCTCCGGTAACGACCACTCCTTTCCCTTTATGACCTAAATCCATAGCAACTCCTCCTTTTATGTAAGATTGTTATAGCGTATGGTTTTTTAAGTTTTATATCAGGATAAACGACAGGTGTCAACAGATAATTGATCAACTCATGGTTTTGATTATGTAGAGATTACTTCAACGTGGCTGATCACTAGGAATTGCTGCGGAATTCCTTGACTTTTAGTTCAGTAAATACTATTGTTTTTGCTGATGGGAAAATCACCTTAGGGACGGGGATGAAATAACTTCCTCAAGTTGGCGCTCAGATTTAGGTCAGATTTGTTCGATCTGAAAATACAAAAACACAGGAATAGTTTTGCCTATTTCGAGGATTTTGTGTTTGAAGATCGGGCAAAGATGGCCTGAAGATGAGATGCACAAATGGGGAAGTTATTTTGTCCCCGTCCCTTAGCTTGTCCGGGTGAATGGTTGCAGACAGACCCTTAGTGTACACAGGAAGGAAAAAGAAGAACTATGAAGGTTGTTCCAGCTATCTTGACTGAGAAATTTGATGATTTCCAAAATATGGTGAATATCGCCAGGGGGTTTACTGACTATGTTCAGGTTGACTTAATGGATGGGGTCTTTGTTCCTTCCAAGAGCATATCTCTGGAGGTCTTAAAGGGATGGGAAAGACCTTTGGACATCGAGGCACATCTAATGGTAAAGGACCCTAATGAATGTCTCGAGATCCTAAAATCCATAGGAACCCAAAAGGTGATATTTCATTTTGAAGCCGATCCTGATCCAGGGAAGGTTATCTCCAATGTAAAGGGCATGGGTATGGAAGTGGGTTTGGCTGTAAATCCGGGAACCACCATTCCGGAGTTCGAGTTCTTGGTGCCTCGGGTTGATTCTCTTTTGTTCCTGTCTGTGAACCCCGGGTTTTATGGCAGCCCTTTCATACCTGAAGTGCTTGATGAGATAAGGCGCTTTCGTACCCGGTTTCCCTCTGCCGTCATTGGGTTAGACGGTGGGATTAGCCTCGATAACATAAGGGAAGTGAAGGAAAGCGGGGTAGACTATGCATGTGTTGGAAGTCGGATACTCCTGCAACCGGACCCAAAGGAAAGTTATGAGGCCTTTCTCCGGAGTATTTGAAGATCATCGGCAGGTTGACGCGAACCGGGAGTTTCCAATTCAAAAATGAGCGAGGTTGGGCACTACCTGGTGTCCATCCGGAAATGAGATATTTTTTGCAAGGTCAAGGAAGACGAAGATTTTAACCGCAGGAATACATTGGGTATTTTGAGGATTAAAATCTGAGTCTGACGCAGAGATTGCGGAAAATAGCCATTTATGGTTGGACACTACCTGAGGGGAGAAGGACATATGGATACCAATAGGACTAAAAAATTAGCAGAATTTGGGCAACGCATCTGGTTAGATAACATCCAGAGAAGTGACCTGACAAGCGGGGGGCTTAAGAGGTTGATCGATGAGGATGGTCTTTCAGGGCTGACCTCAAACCCCACAATATTTATGAAGGCCATAACCGGAGGTAAGGAATACGATGAGCAGATCCGAATGCTTGTAGAACAGGGGAAGAGTGGGACAGAAATCTATGACAGGCTAACAGCGGATGATATCAAGGAAGCCTGCAGGATAATGCGCGAAGTGTTCGATAGGACAGGGGGGGATGACGGCTTTGTTTCAATCGAGTTGGACCCGCGGATAGCTTATGATACCGGGAAAAGCATCGACGAGGCGAGAAGAATTTTTTCTGAAATAGGATATCCCAACCTAATGGTAAAGGTTCCCGGAACACCGGAAAGTACCCCTGTTATCCGCAAACTTATATCTGAAGGATTTAACGTAAATGTAACACTGATCTTCTCTCCCAATCAATATGAAGAGGTAGCCATGGCTTACATTAAAGGGTTAGAGGAGAGGGCGGCACAGGACAAGGACCTTTCACAGGTGAACTCCGTGGCCAGTCTTTTCGTGAGCAGGATCGACGCCAAGGTGGACAAGAGGATCGATGCGCTTGCGGAAAGGGAAACAGATCGTGACGTCATAGAAGGCACCAGAGAACTCAGGGGCAGAGCAGCCATCGAGGTTGTCAAAGTTACCTATGGAAAATTCAAAGAGATATTCCTGGGTCCTTCCTTTGAAAGCCTGAAAGAAAAAGGCGCCAAGGTTCAACGTCCACTGTGGGCAAGCACCAGCGCTAAGGATCCCGCATATAGTGATGTAAAATATGTAGACTCTCTGATCGGTCCTTATACTGTGAATACGCTACCCCCAGCTACGATCGATGCCTTTCGTGATCATGGTGTAGTACGATCCACCCTGGAAGAAAATATGGATCATTCAGCAGAGGTCCTGGAAAAGATCGAAGCCGCCGGTATTGACATGAAAGGGATCTATCAAGGACTATTGGATGAAGGGGTGAAGGCATTTGAGAAATCATGTCTGGACCTTATCGCTGCTCTCGACAAAGGCAGACAATAAACGGATGGAGAGACCGGTATGGCCTTGTTTTTTCAATCCGAAAACTTGTTGAACTACCTATTGGCGCTTATACCAATCTTTGTGGCAATCGATGTGATCGGAATCCTTCCAATATTTATGTCATTGACCGAGGGGATGGAGACTGAGGACAGGATACTGGTCCTAAAACAGAGCATTATCACTTCCTTTGCCGTCAGTATGGGTTTTCTCGCAGTCGGGAAGTTTGTCTTCGCAGTACTGGGGGTTGCCATATCGGACTTTAAGGTGGCGGGAGGTATAATTCTCTTGATAATAGCCACCACGGACCTCCTCTTTCCCCAGAAGACCGGCAGGTTGCCCGGTTCCACCCTCGGTGTAGTCCCCCTTGGGATGCCTATAATAGTCGGCCCGGCTCTTCTGACAACTATCATCATCTCTGTTGATCTGTATAGTTACCTGCCTACAATCTTTTCATTGATTACAAACCTTCTCATCGTGTGGTTTGCGTTCTCGAATTCCACCCGCATAATACAGATCATGGGTGAAGGAGGGGCAAAAGCTTTCGGCAAGGTGATTAGCCTATTACTTGCGGCAATTGCGGTTATGATGATCAGGAGAGGTGTATT
>DAOWME010000205.1 GCA_030643245.1 Deltaproteobacteria bacterium | reverse complement strand
CAGGACTATTCATTCCAATTCTACACAGACAGGGAGATAAGGAATAACAGGGTAAAGGGTGACAGTATAAGAGACTCTCATATAATAATGGCTGACTTTATGAACAGGGGGCTCGGCGATTTCCTCGCCGCAAATCTGAAGGATAAGAAAAAAAAGATATACAGTCTTCGCTGCGGGTATCTGGCCGATAAATTGAGAAAACAGGGGTTTAAACCGGATATTCAGACAGAAAAATACTACTCCACGGCCACTGCCGAAAACATCAAGAACCTCATTCTTATGGCCCTTTCCAACGAGGGGGAGAAGGTATCATTCGACCCTCCTTTTACATTGCCTGAATCGGGCATCTTCCACCCTGATGCCGACAGAATATTCTCTGATTTTGACGATTATATCAAGTGGTATAGCAAAAGGGGAAAATTTAATAAGAGAGGCTTTTGGGTCGGCATACATACCTTCTCTAATTCCGCTTCAAAAGAAAGGGGCAAGATAGAAGCTCACATAATTCAGACCCTGGAAAAAGAGGGGATCAACGTGCTGCCTGTCTTTGGAAGGCCGCCATATCATGAATCATTAAAAAACTATTTCCTCGATGCAAAAGGGAAACCCCGAGTCCAAATAATCTGTGGTTTTGTTTTTAGATTCATGAGGGGTTTTGAGGAAAAGACAAGGAGCCTGCTCTGCCGGATAAACGCGCCGATTTTTATGCCCCTTCTGGCACATTCCATAACGATTGACCAGTGGCAGAAATCCGAGGCAGGGATTTCGCCATTGAGGGTTGCATGGCAGGTATGCATACCTGAACAGAACGGAGCCATTGAACCTTCCATGGTCGGAGGAAAAGCGGCTGCCCGTCTCAAGGGAATGACCGAGGTTGTTTATGATACCATCCCCATGCCCGCGAATATAGATTTTATGGTCAGGAGGATAAAGGCATGGCACAGCCTTCAGGTGAAACCGAATAAGGATAAAAAAATCGCCATCCTGTATTGGAACCATCCACCTGGAAAGCAAAATGTCGGAGCAAGTTACCTGAACCTGTTCCGTTCTCTTTCTCAAATCCTTCCGGCCATGAAAGAAAAGGGTTACAACATAAAAGGAAGTTTGCCGACCGAGGAAGAAATAAAAGAAAAGATACTGCTAAGTGGGCGTAATGTCGGTTCATGGGCCCCCGGAGAACTTGAAAGACTGATGGCCTCTGGAAACCTGATTAGGATACCCCTGTCCAGGTACAAAGAATGGTTCCGGGAATTGCCGCGCCTTTTTCAGCAGGAGGTGATTCGTCAGTGGGGCCGGCCCGAGGATTCCGATATAATGATAAAGAACAGGGAGATCATTATTCCGCTGGTTGATCTTGGAAATATTATCCTTCTGCCTCAACCAAGCAGGGGCTTTGGTGAAGATCCTGAAAAGCTGTATCATGATCCCAAGATCTATCCGCATCATCAATATATCGCCTTCTACTTCTGGCTGAAAAAGGAATTTAAAGCAGACGCAATTATCAGCCTTGGGAAACACGGCACCCATGAATGGCTGCCCGGCAAACAGATCGGTCTCTCTCTGTTATGTCCTCCTGAGGCATTGATCCAGGATATTCCTAATATCTACCCCTATATTGTGGATAATATTGGTGAGGGGATCCAGGCAAAACGCAGGGGACGCGGGGTTATCATTGATCATTTGATCCCGCCTCTTAAAAAGGGCGGTTCATATATGGAATACCGTGAGCTCACGGCCTTCATAGATGAATATCACACTGCACAGGTGATGAATGGCTCCCTTGCAGTTGAAAAGCTTAAGAGAGTTCAAAAACAGATAAGGAGATTAGGCCTGGATCGAGATCTTGGTCTAGGAAAACTTGATGACGATGCCGTGGAGGAGGTGGAGCATTATATCCTCGAATTACAGGAAAAACTGATCCCCTACGGCCTGCACGCGTTCGGCATTTCACCCAAAGGAGATCCCCTCAGTGATCTTACTGAAGCGATATGTCTCAACAGCCCCGAGATCGATAAAGAAGATATGAAGGCAAGGCTGACGGTGTGCGGGAGAAATGAGATTGCATTTCTTCTGAAGGCGTTGAATGGCGAGTTCATACCGCCCGGAGAGGGGAATGATCCTGTCCGTAACCCGGAAGCGATACCGACCGGCCGCAATTTTTACGGTTTCAACATAGATAAAGTGCCCTCAAAAGAGGCATTTGTTATTGGGAAAAAGCTGGCGGATGAGATGATCAAGGGATACAGGGAAAAGCACGGGGCCTATCCCGACAAACTCGGTATTATCCTGTGGAGCACTGAACTTCAGAGAAATGAAGGCGCAAGCGTTGCGGCCATACTGAGTCTTCTCGGCATCACACCTGTATGGGACTCAAAAGACAAGGTAGTGGACATAAAACCGATTTCAGGGGCAATCCTCAAAAGACCAAGGATTGATGTCCTTGTCCAGACATCCGGGCTTTTTCGAGACAGTTATGCCCAAATTATAAAACTCCTGGACAGGGCAACAAGAATGGCAGGAGCGCTTAAAGATGTGGAAAATTTTATTGCCATTAACAATAAGAAAATTGAGCTGGCCCTCCTTGAAAAGGGCTATAAAAAAGAGGATGCTCGGGATTTGAGCCAGGCCAGAGTCTTTGGCCCCATGCCAGGCGCTTACTCTCATGCGCTTCAGGACCTGATACCGAACAGCGGTGTGTGGGAGGATGACAGGGAAATAGCAGATGTCTTTATTCACCATTATTCCTTTGCCTACGGTAATAAGATCTGGGGGAAATCCTTGAAAAGCGCTTATAAGAGCAATCTCAAAGACGTTAAGATAACCATGCACACACGCTCATCGAACCTCTACTACATGCTCGACAACGATGACATGTTTGCCTTTTTGGGAGGGTTGTCACTGGCTGTCAAGAGTCAGACCGGTGAATATCCGGATGCCTTAGTAGGTAATCTCCAAAACGGAAAGGATGTAACCCTGGAGGACCTGGCCAAATCCATAGGCAAGGCCTTGCGGACACGATACCTCAACCCGGAATGGATTAAAGGAATGAAAAAAGAAGGATATGCAGGGGCCCGGCAGATGGATAAATTCGTTGAACATCTGTGGGGGTTTCAGGTCACCACCCCTTATGCCGTGGATAAGACCCACTGGGAACAGATCTATGAAGTCTACATAGACGACAAATACAACCTCGATCTAAAAGAGTTTTTCGACAAGAACAACCCCTGGGCACAGCAGTCGATATCGGCAAGGATGCTTGAGGCAGATCGTAAGGGGTATTGGAAGGCTCCTGAAGATATGAAGAAGGACCTGGCCCGAACCTATGCCCTAAATGTGATCGAAAAGGGGATGGCCTGCTGTGAACACACCTGCAACAACCCGATGCTCCAGCAGTTTGTAGCCAATATAATCTCCCTGTACGGTCTGTTGACACCTCAGCAGATGGATCAGTTCAAAATGATACTGGCAAAGGCAACAGGCAGGACCCAGGAAGAGAATGAGGCTGAGAGCAAAAGAGCCAGAGAGAGTTTGACAAAGGTCATCGAGGAGATTCAAAAGGAAGAAAGCATAAAGGCAAAAACCGAAGGGAAGAAGATTGAAGGTTTTGAGATGGTGGAAGAAAAAATGGAAGAGACAAAGATGACGACCTCCGGTTCGTCCTGGGTGGTAATGGCGATGGTCATCGGACTCCTGGCGCTTCTGGCCGTTGGATGGAGGAGAAAGTTATGAGTGACGCATGAAGATTCCTATAGTCATGGCAGCCTTTGGCACCACAACACGGGCACTTGAGACCTACGCCTTTATCGATGAATACTATGCTAAGGGAGCTTTACTGTGGCGCTTACGGGAATAGAGATATTTAAACTGTTGCCCAAGACAAATTGTCGTGAATGTGGGCTTCCTACCTGCCTTGCCTTTGCCATGAATCTATCTGCGGGAAAGATAGAACTCTCGTCTTGCCCCTATGTTTCCGTGGAGGCAAAGGCCAAACTGGCGGAGGAGGAAGTATCCCCGGTTAGACTGGTTACCATCGGCGTCGGTGCTAAGGCGATAAAGGTAGGCGGTGAGACAGTTATGTTTCGTCATGAAAAAAGATTTGAGAATCCCCCGGGCTTTGCCATCCTTATTATTGACACTATGGATGATGTTGAAGTAGATGCCGGACTGGAGAGGTTTCGACAGCTTCAATACGAACGGATAGGGCTCATCCTTCGTCCCGAATTAACAGCAATAAGGTGTGATTCCGGAGATGCTCAAAAATATACGGGCCTAGTTAATAAAGTAAAACAGAATAGCGACGCGGACATTATTCTAATGAGCAGCGACCCTGATGTTCTATCTGCGGGCTTAAGGGTCTGCGCTGACCGGAAACCTCTCATCTATGCCGCCACCCCGGACAACATTGACAGAGTGGCCGATTTGGCAAAAGAGAATTCGTGCCCGGTGACGGCAAAGGCCTCCGGTCTGGAGGAACTTATCGAGCTGACGACAAAATTAATTGCAGCCGGGGTAAATGACATTATTCTTGATCCCGGGTCAAGAACTCTCCGCCGTGCATTTGAGGACCAGATATTTATCAGGAGGGCTGCCATATACAAAAACTTTCGCCCCCTGAGCTTCCCTACTATTGTCCTTCCCTGTGATATGATCGATAACCCAATGATGGAAGCGATGATAGCCTTTGTTTTTGTGGCTAAATATGCCGGCATCATTGTCCTTTCTGATTTTCAGGGAGAAACCTTGTTCCCACTGCTCCTGCAAAGGCAGGGTGTCTATACCGACCCCCAGCAACCGTTAATGGTCCCTGAGGGGATCTATGAGATCGGCGAACCGGATGAAAACTCCCCTGTCCTGCTTACTTCAAGCTGGGCTTTGACTTACCTTAACCTGTCCTCAGCGATCGAGGCTGCTGATATCCCTGTCTTTCTTTGCGTAGAGCGCATAGAAGAAGAAACAGATGTAATGTGTTGGTGTCATTACTGCTTGCGCGGCGCTCAACCAGGCAAGCTCAGTGGTGAAGACACCGGGCAGTTCATTAAGAAATGCGGGATTGAAGATAGAGTAAAGCATAGAAATCTGGTCATCCCCGGAAGAGCTGCCCGATTTAAAGCTGAGCTTGAGCAGGCTCTGCCGGAATGGGAGATTATTGTTGGTCCCGAGGAAGCAGCTCGAATAGTGGGCTTTTTACCGGGGTTTGCCAAGAAATTAAAGAAGCTGTCCGAAACTTAGATTCCCTCCCTCCTTTCCTAAGGGACGGGGCCGAAATAACTTTCTCAAATTGGCGCTCAGATTTAGGTTAGGTTTGTTCGATCTGAAAGCGCAAAACCGCAGGAATAGTTTGACCTATTT
>DAOWME010000185.1 GCA_030643245.1 Deltaproteobacteria bacterium | reverse complement strand
TTTAGGTTAGATTTGTTCGATCTGAAAACGCAAAACCGCAGGAATAGTCGAACTATTTTGAGGATTTTGTGTTTGAAGATCGGGCAAAGATGGCCTGAAGATGAGATGCACAAATGGGGAAGTTATTTCGTCCCCGTCCCTAAGCCATTTGTAGCTCATAATTGAGTTTCAAAATTTCTGGCTATATAATTTTGGGGGAAGGGTGTTATGGAATATAAGAATATAATAGTTGCGAAAGAGGGTGATGGAATAGCGGTTATCCTCCTAAATAGGCCTGATGCGTTGAATGCCCTCAACGCTGCCGTGGCTAAGGACCTGAGAGAAGCGGCACAGGTCCTGAATCAGGACGACGATGTGAAGGTTGTCATTGTAACCGGCCAGGGTAGGGCCTTTGCTGCTGGCGCAGACATCAAAGAGCTTAAAGATGCGAACTCCATCGGAGCCCGGGAATGGGCCAGGGACCTCGTCGATTCATTCGAGACTCTCTGTAGGATGCCGAAACCGGTCATAGCAGCGGTAAATGGGCTTGCCTTTGGAGGGGGATGTGAGCTGGCACTGGCCTGTGATTTTATCCTCGCGTCGGAGAAGGCAAAATTTGGAGTCCCTGAGATAAAGATAGGGGTATTCCCCGGTGCAGGCGGTATGTATCGTCTGGCCAAGGCTGTTGGGATGAGGATGGCAAAGGAGCTGGTTTTCGTAGGAGATCCTATTGATGCAAAGACCGCGCAGAGTATCGGACTGGTTAACAGGGTCTTCCCAGCGGATAATTTTTTAGATGAGGTTAAGACCTTGGCTCGTAAGATTGGATCGATGAGTAGCCTAACGTTGAAGTTGGCCAAACAGGCTCTCGAGGAAGCGTGCGATTCCCCCGATCCGGAGGGTGTATACAGGGATATCGATGCCCTTGGTGTAGTCTTTTCAACGGCTGATCAGAAGGAGGGCATGACTGCATTCGTTGAGAAAAGGGCTCCCAAGTTTGTAGGAAGATAATAGACCAAGAAAAGGAGGTAAGAATCAAGTGGCTGATGAATCTAAAGGAACACCTGTTGTGGCTCCCATGGTGGGAAAGGTATTAGCAGTGGACGTAAAAGTGGGCGATAAGGTAGAGGAGAACAGCCAGGTAGCTATGTTGGAAGCGATGAAGATGGAAATCCCGGTGGTAGCGCCTGTTTCGGGCACCATAAAGGAGTTATGTGTGTCAGCGGGTGACACGGTTCAAGCAGACGCGGCTATTGTTTTGATAGAGGCGTAATTGGAATGGAGAAAGGGTTGGATAATCTTCCTTGAGCGCGAAACCCCTCGTAGGAGAATTTAGTTATGGAACGGGACCTGGAGAGGATACGAGAAGAGGAGGACAGGTGGAAGAGAGAATGCCTGAACAAGCATAGGTTTAACAGGGCAGAGACGGACTGGGGTGAAGAGATCAAACCCCTTTATACGCCGGATGACACCCGTGATATCGACTACCTGGAGGAAGTAGGTTTCCCCGGTGAATACCCCTTTACCAGGGGGCCTCATCCCTCAATGTACCTGGGAAGACTGTGGACCATGAGGCAGTACTCCGGGTATGGAACGGCAGAAGAGACCAACAAGCGATATCGGTATTTACTCGAACAGGGACAGACCGGACTGAGTGTCGCATTCGATCTGCCTACCCAGATAGGCTATGATTCTGATCATCCCCTTGCCCAAGGTGAGGTGGGTAAGGTGGGGGTAGCGGTCGATTCTCTTGCGGACATGGAGACGATCTTCGACGGACTGCCCTTGGATAAGTTGAGTACGTCTATGACCATCAACTCCGCTGCTGCTGTGCTCCTGGCAATGTACATAGTGGTTGCGGAGAAGCAGGGGGTAGACCCCGGGAAGCTTAACGGGACGATCCAAAACGATATTCTCAAGGAATATACTGTGAGGGGGACTTACATATTTCCGGTGGGACCGTCCCTCAGGTTGATTACCGATATATTTGAATACTGCTCAAAGCATGTGCCCAGATGGAATACTATAAACATAGCAGGGTACCACATGAGGGAGGCCGGCGCCACGGCAGTACAGGAGATAGCCTTCACCTTTGCTGATGCTATTGAATATGTAAATGCGGGGATAAAGGCCGGGTTGAAGGTGGATGACTTTGCTCCGAGGATCTCTTGGATATTCAATACCCACAACAATTTCTTTGAGGAAATAGCCAAATACAGGGCCGCCAGGAGGTTGTGGGCAAAGATCATGAAAGAGAGATTTGAGGCGAAAGATCCGAGGTCATGGATGTTTCGGTTTCATACCCAGACCGCCGGTAGTGCATTGACTGCCCAACAGCCCCTCAATAATGTGGTAAGGGTGGCATTTCAGACCCTGGCCGCCGTTCTGGCGGGAGCCCAGTCATTAGCTTCATGCTCCTTTGATGAGGCCTTAGCCCTGCCGACAGAGGAGTCGGTCCGCCTTTCTCTAAGAACCCAGCAGATAATAGCTCATGAGTTGGGGGTTACGGACACTGTGGATCCCATGGGTGGTTCTTTCTATATGGAAAGTTTGACAAAGCGTATGGAAGAGGAGATAACCGAGTACCTCAAGAAAATAGATGAATTGGGCGGGGCCGCTGCTGCCATAGAGAAAGGCTATATTCAACAGGAGATTCAAGAAAGCGCTTATCGCTACCAGAAGGAAGTAGAATCCGGGAAGAAGGTAGTGGTAGGGATGAATAAGTACCAGGTGGAGGAGCCGCCGACCAAAGGTCTGCTTAAGGTCGATCCCAAGGTTGGAGAGACTCAGATAGAAAAGCTCAAAGCATTCAAGACAACAAGGGATAGTGTAAAGTTGGAACCTGCCCTTGCGGCGTTGAAAAATGCCGCTGAACGCAATGCCAATTTGATGCCTCCGATATTGGATGCCGTCAGGGTTTATGCTACCCTGGGTGAGATTTGTGACGTTTTGAGAGAAGTCTTTGGTGAATATGAAGGAACATCGGCAATATGAAAGCCTTTTTTATTCGCCGAGAATAAAGGAATTAATGAGGGGAGCTGCCCCCACATTCAGGAAAGAAGGAGGGCCTAGATGAATCAAGATAAAAGGATCAGGACCCTGGTGGCTAAACCTGGTCTGGATGGTCATGATAGAGGAGCAAAGGTCATTGCCCGTGCTCTGAGAGATGCAGGGATGGAGGTTATCTACTCAGGGATTCGCCAGACCCCGGAACAGATAGTTGATGCAGCCCTTCAGGAGGACGTGGATGTCCTTTTGTTGAGCATCTTATCAGGTGCTCACAGTTTTCTCTTTCCTAGGATTATGGAACTCATGAAAAAAAAGGGTTTGGGAGACATATTGGTTTTAGGCGGAGGTATTATCCCAGTAGAGGATGTTCCAGAGTTAAAGGCTTTGGGGATCTCTGAAGTATTTGGGCCCGGTATGACTTCTGAAACGCTGATAAAGTACATCACGGAAAACCTATCTGCAGGTAATTGACAAGTTTGGGGATTGCTGCAATTGTTTTGAAATCGCGAGATGGATAGGGAACCAAGACTAAGAATCTGGGACTTATTAAATCTGACTTCTCAAATTCACTGTGGGGCAAACAACTTGTAGAGCCAGAAGGACGTGTGAGGGGGACAAAATGGATTTAGTTGATGGGGTACGCAAGGGATCGGTAAGGGCGCTAGCCAAGCTTATTACCTTGGTGGAAAATGAACAGCCCGGTGCCATAGAGGCGATGGAGAGTATCTATCCCCATACCGGAAATGCTTATATAATTGGTATTACAGGCCCCCCCGGAGCAGGGAAGAGTACATTAACCGATAAGATCACAAAAGAACTCCGGCGTGAGAACTATACTGTCGGGATTATAGCGATCGACCCGACGAGTCCATTTACCGGTGGTGCCTTATTAGGTGACAGGGTAAGGATGCAGGGAGTGAGCAATGACGAGGATGTATTCATCCGAAGCATGGCTACAAGAGGGACTTTGGGCGGACTTTCCCGGGCAACGGCAGATACGTCAAAGATCCTTGATGCCTATGGGAAAGACTACGTGATAATTGAGACGGTTGGCGTCGGACAGGACGAAGTGGACATAATTAGGACTGCCGATGTGTCAATCCTTGTCGTAATACCGGGTTCCGGTGATGATATCCAGGCCATAAAGGCCGGCATTATGGAGATCGGTGATATTTTTGTGGTGAATAAATCCGACAGGGAAGGGGCTGACAGATTGGTTACAGAGATTAAGATGATGTTAGATCTGAGTTCTGCCCCGAGAGACTGGACCCCGGCTATTGTCAAGACCATAGCAACCGAAGACAAGGGCGTTGAGACCCTTGTTGAAAAGATTAAAGAACATAGGGAATACTTGATGGAGAGTGGGACGTTGGCCCTAAGAAGGAAAGAGAGGATCCGGAGCGAGATCACCAAGATAGTTGAAAACGAGATTTTCAGATATTTTGATGGCCTGATAGCGGAAAATAGGGATATTTACGATCAACGTTTGGAAGATATAGTAGGCAAGAAAGAAGACCCCTATCTGTTGGCAAAGCAGGCCGTGGAAATTATCGCCAAGAAGATATCAAAGAAAGCCGGAGAATATAAAGGCAGAGGGTAAAATAAATGAGAGTAAAGAAGATTGACCATATCGGTGTAGCGGTGAAGAGCTCTGATTCGGCCATCAAGTTCTATGAAGATGCGCTGGGGCTGAAATCTGCTGGATCAGAGACCGTGGAGGAGCAAAAAGTCACCACAGTTTTTGTGCCTGTGGGAGATAGTGAAGTCGAGCTCCTGGAATCTACCTCTCCTGACGGTGCTGTAGCAAAGTTTATCAACAAGAGAGGAGAAGGGATTCAGCATATCTGTTTTCAGGTGGAAAACATCGAAGAGGCCCTGAAGGAACTGAAGGAAAAAGACGTGAAGCTGATTGATGAAGTTCCGAGAAAAGGAGCAGGCGGTAGGAGGATAGCCTTTTTGCACCCAAAGGCGACTTTTGGGGTGTTGATAGAGCTAAGCGAGATATAGGCCTAACTCTTTCGGCCTCACCCCTTACTTTTGGTGAGTTACTAATTTATGAAGGATACGGCCCAAAAACTCAGAAATCTGCTTTTTTTGATTTTTCTGTTTCTATTCCCGTTCCAACCCGTCACATATGGTGGTGAAATGATCCATGTGGCGGTCCTCCCTTTCCGGATTAATAGTGAAGAAGATCTGGGTTATATGAAGAGGGGGATTCGGGATATGATGGCATCAAGGATTTCTATAGAGGGTAAGGTTGTTGTTCTCGATACTACTCGCGTGAAGGAAGCCCTGTCTCAGATAGAGGAAGAGCCGATAACAGAAGAGGCAGTGAGGAAAACGGGCGGGCCGCTTGACGTGGATTTTATTGTTTCCGGCAGCATTACCAAGACAGGTGAGAATGTCAGTATTGATGCCAAGATATTCGATATTAAGGAAAAGAATTCCGTTACATCCTTGCTTGTCACAAGCAAAGGGATGGATAACGTGATTGCCAAGATCAACGATCTTGCCCTTAAGGCCAGCGCCAGGATTATGGCTAAGGCGTGTCCTGAGCGTTCAGTTCTAACCCCTTGTTCCAGCTCAAGGGCGGCTGATTTCATGTCAGAGTTCCTTAATCCTGAAATGGATGAAAAGAAAGAGGAAAGATAACTCTATATATTTTCAATTGTCAGGGGCGGTGTAGCTCAGTTGGTTAGAGCATGCGGCTCATATCCGCAGTGTCCGGGGTTCAAATCCCTGCACCGCCACCATAATAATAAAAGGAACATCTCTCCCCATAAATTCTTCACACATTAGCGTGGCTTCGTCGCGCTTCATGTACATCCGCATGGCCCTTGTTCAATGATTTGTCTTGACAGTCAAACGTGTTCTTACTATAATTTTATTTAATATACATGCTTCCAGGGGCTTTAGGGGCGAGGCCGAAATAACTTCCTCAAGTTGGCGCTCAGATTTAGGTCAGATTTGTTCGATCTGAAAATACAAAACCACAGGAATAGTTTTACCTATTTGTGGAGATATGCAGAGTTATAGAATAACTTGTTATGGCCGATATATATTTATCCCTAATCGATGTAGAAAGGAGATATTATGGATCCTGAAAAAATTATGGAAGGC
>DAOWME010000159.1 GCA_030643245.1 Deltaproteobacteria bacterium | reverse complement strand
GAGGAGAACGCAGCTCAGGGGAAAAAGGGCCATTTCTGGATGGAAACTAGCTATGATCGGCTGGCACACATAGTCAGGAACTAATTGATATTATTGATTAAAAAATGGGAGTTCCTATACAATTAAATACGGCACAAGGATTTGACCCTCAACCTGTATACCTTATACCCTATACCATTCTCAATCAACTATTTATTGTTATTGATGTATAGACTTCCATATATTAAATTTCAATGCGTTATCGGTCGGAAGTCTCGACGACGTACTAAAAATGTACGACTTACTCGGATTCCTCCCTCTGGCCTTGTGAAATTTAATATCTGAAAACCTATAGCAAAAATCATGCCTGTAAAAACGAAAGTTGGAGGATTATAGCTGAGGTGGGTTTTTAGATAGTTTCATTGACAAGGTAAACGTGTGGCCTGCCCGTGCTCGTGTTAATAGGCGAAACACAGCAATGAATCACGCTCAGTTGACAGAACTGAGAAAGACAGCGACTTCGGTTGGCCGTTTGCCCCGTTAGGGTGCACTGGAGCTAAGTTAAGGGATGATACTCCTTCCCACAGTGCTCAACACTTAGTGGTGCCGGAAATGATAAGACAGTATCAGGGGGGTGTACATTTGTGGTTGGCTACTTCACTTCCTTCTATTGTTGGCATCAACAAAGATGAGTTTGGGCTTGAGGCTCTTTGCCTCCTCTTCCCCGTAATGCGCATAACTTGCGATAATTATTAAGTCACCAATATTTACTTTGTGGGCAGCCGCCCCATTAAGGCAGATTATGCCTGAGTTCACCTCTCCTTCAATAGCATAGGTTTCAAACCTCTCACCGTTGGTGATATTATAGACGCGAACGGCCTCAAAGGTAAGTATATCCGCTTCTTTCATCAAGGCAGCATCTATGCTGATACTCCCCTCATAATGCAAATCAGCACCAGTGACCGTTGCTCGGTGTATCTTGGATTTCAACATGATTCTCTGCACTTTGCCTCTTCCTCCTTCATGAAATCTCTCGTTCCACACACTCAAAAACCAAATTGTCGATTAGCCTGGTGCGGCCAATCTTCACTGCTATTACTAAAACCGCATTTCTATCAATGACCTCGATATCTTCAATCGTTTGGGAATCACATATCTTTATATATTCGATCTTAGTGAGACTCTCTGACGCAATTACCTTTTCAACCTCTTGAAGAATATTGTCAACCATTCTTTCACCTGATCCAAACATGTCTCTTGCCTTATGGAGCGCCCTGTTTAAACTGATGGCCGCTGCACGCTCTTCGGGGCTCAGATAGGTATTTCTGGAACTCATGGCAAGACCGTCCTTCTCGCGAAAAGTACTAATTCCCACTATCTCTATATCAAAATTCAGGTCTTTCTCCATCTGCTTTATGGTTACCAACTGTTGATAGTCCTTTTCTCCAAAAAGGGCAAAATGTGGCTTAATAATATTAAACAGCTTTGCAACTATGGTTGCAACCCCTCGGAAGTGAGTGGGTCTCGAAATACCGCATAGGTTCTTGGTCACTTCCTCCACATTCACATAAGTCTGATACCCTTTAGGGTACATCTCCGTAACAGAAGGGGAAAAGATGACATTAACGCCAACCTCGTCCGCTAACCTTTTGTCTCTCTCGAAATCCCTTGGATATTTTTCAAGGTCTTCTCCAACACCAAATTGAGTAGGGTTAACGAATATACTGATTATCAAAAAATCCGCTTTTTTCCTGCCCTCCTCCATAAGCTTGAGATGACCCTGGTGGAAAAAACCCATAGTGGGAACCAGGGCGATTGTCTTGCCACTCAAGCGTGATTTCTCGGAGAATGCCTGCATTGCTTTGACGCTGGTTATCACCTTGATCATAAGTACAACCCTCCCGCATCCTCACATCAATGAAAGCTGTGTTCATCACCGGGAAAGGCTTCACTCCTCACCTCTGAGATATACTCTTTAACTGATTTGGATATGATCTCCTCCAGATTTACATATTTTTTCACAAACTTCGGCCGAAACTCTCCAGATAGCCCCAGTAAATCGTTGATTACCAGCACTTGGCCGTCACACCTCACACCTGCTCCGATACCTATAGTTGGAATTTTCAACCGTTTGGTAATCTCTTCTCCCAGCTTGCTGGGGATCGCCTCCAGGACGACAGAAAAGGCGCCCGCCCGTTCAATCGCCAGAGCATCGGCCAAGAGCTTCTCTCTCTGTTTATCTTCCTTTCCCTGAACCCGATACCCACCCATCCGGTGGATTGACTGGGGTGTCAAGCCGATATGGGCCATCACCGGTATGTCTATATCCGTAATAGCCCTGATGGTATCCTCCATACCAGCCCCCCCCTCAAGCTTAACGGCCTCAACCCCGGTCTCCTTCATCATCCTTCCCGCATTCCTCCTGGCATCCTCTATGCTTATCTGATATGACATAAAGGGCATGTCTATGACGACCAGCGAACTCTCAGAGGCCTTAACAACCGCCTTGGTGTGGTGAATCATAGCCTCAACAGATACGGGAAGGGTATTCGCTTCTCCCAGAATGACATTGCCCACCGAGTCACCAACTAACAGGATATCCACTCCACAGCTATCTAGTATCCTGGCAGTTGGGTAATCATAGGCGGTAAGCATCGTTATTTTTTGTCCTTCATCCTTCATCCTCTGTAAATTTAAGATCGTTATCTTTCCCATTTCTATCCCTCTCCGGTTAAAAAATATCTCATTTTTGAATGAACACTAAAGATGTTACGTTAACGATTCCTCACCCCCCAGCAATAATCCTAATTATAGATACCTGGTCGCTATCCTTTATAGGAACATCATACTTTGCCGGAGAGTGGACAAGTTGACCATTGATCATGATTACAACCCCGTCAGGTAATCTTCGAATAATCTTTTTGAAAAGCCTCACCTTTAGATGCCTGTCGATCTTTGAAAAAAACTTCTTGATGGATAGCTTTTCTTCCAAATCTAAACTAAAGCTTTCCTTTAGGAAGCGATTGCCAAATATGCCGAGAATATTGACCTCTGCCACGTTCAAAATCCCGGCTTAAGATGATTTGAGACACTTCGCGTACTCTTCCAAAGACAGCTCCTTGATTTTTTCATCCGAGGGCATTCCCGTAATGTAGTCCCACCCAATTTCCTTAAAGTAATCGGCTTTTAAAGCATCTATGTCGATAGTTACCCCTTTGAGAGGACCATCGGAAAGGGGCGGAGTGCCGGCAACTTTCTCGGGTAAAACAAAATCCTTAGGCACAATCCCCTCTCTGACATTGAAGAGCTGCCTCAATGTTTGTATCCTTATTCCCGTGGTAATCAATTCTTCCTGGGTGAGATCCCATCCGGTAGCCGCCTTCAAATAATCAAGGAGCGGATATGTAGGTACCACGAAGAAATGAAACATACAAAGACCGGCACAGTTTATTATCTGGCCATAACTGCTCACCAGTACACCCTTTTTCCCCTTATCGCTGTAATCGTATTTCTTTCGTTTCTGCAAGTCATAACCTGACAAGAGTTTCTCATCCATCAGTCCCAAACCCATCTCATCAAAACCTAGTCCGGCCTGAGTATGTCTTCCAGGAGTCGGGTCAGTGACATAAGTAGTCCCAAAGCCAGGGTTAAGCCTGGGGTCATGCATGGGGATCTCCTGACCTCCCACATGCATGGCATACTTTTCCGACCCTTTCCCTATCTTTTTTGCTGCTGCCTTGCACCCATCCGCCAGCGCGTCTCCAAAACCCTCTCTCTTTATCATCCTATCCAGCATATTCAAGACCGCATCCGAGTCCCCCCACTTCAATTCAATCCCGTCTGAATCCTCTTTGGAAATCAAACCATTCTCATAACATTCCATAGCAAAAGCGATAGTGGCTCCAGCAGAGATGGTATCCATCCCAGCCCTATTACACATATCATTTGCCTTGAGGATCGATTCCATATCATCATTGAGTATTATACTTCCAAAGGCTGATATGGTTTCATACTCAGGTTTGTGGGATTCCTTTAGTGGATACTTCCCTCCTTTCACCTCCACAATACCGCCACAAGCCACCGGGCAAGTGCTGCATGCGAATTTCCTTTTTACATACTTCACCACATTATCGTCACTTATCTTTGATGACATGGTCCTCATGGGGAAATCCTTGTATGCGACACCCGACCAATTTTTTATTGGGGAATCCTGAGTCTCTGATGAGGCAGCAACAAAGCTGGATGTTCCGTAATCCGAGAATAGTTGGGCGACCAGTTTTTGATCGGGCGGAGGAAGGGGAACCCTTAACTTTATAAGAAGCGGAAGAAGAGGGGTCAACTTTTTATTGAGAAAGTCCTGAAGCTTTGAGGGGCGCAAAGCGAATAACGGTCTTATCTTTGAATTGAGTTCTTTCAACCTGTCAGGATCCGCCACGGAAACTTTGTGGGCACCTTTAACCGCTATGGCTTTCAGGTTCTTTGATCCCATCACAGCGCCCAAACCCGCCCTTGCAGCAATTCGTCCCTTATCATTTACAATACCGGAAATCAGGGATAACTTCTCACCAGCCGGCCCGATACAGGATAACTTGAACCCCTTATCTCCCAGCTCTTCCAGGATGAAATCCTCCGTCTCAACGGTATCCTTTCCCCACAGACTGCCAGCATCTCTCAGCTCTTGAACTGTATCGGTCAATACCAGGTAAACGGGTTTTTTGGATATTCCTGTAAAGAAAACACCATCGTATCCCGTCTGTTTGAGGGCCTGGGCAAAATGCCCCCCGGAGTTGCCGTCACCCCATCCGCCCGTTAAAGGAGATTTTCCTATCACCATGTATCTGCCGCTACCGATGACACCTGTCCCGTTCAATGGGCCGGTTAAGAATCCTAAGATGTTATCCGGACCTAAGGGGTCAACCCCACCTTTCATCTTCTCATATAAAACTTTTACCCCCAAGCCATACCCGCCTATGAATTTTTTGTAAGTCTCTTCCGGTACTTCCTCTTCTTTAAATCGGCCCTTTGTCAAATCCACAAAGAGTATCTTACCCGCATAGGCATACATGTTGCTCCTCCTTAAAATGCTTCAAAATAAAAAAAAGCCTCCCGGACTCAGTCCGGGAGGCTTTGAACTGCTAAAAGGGAAGCATCAACAGACCTAAGGAAAATCCCTTGGTCACCTGTCCCCTTCATTGGCTCAATCTAAGTTCCTTCCGTCTCAGTCCAAGAATCTGGATCCAAGCGAGAATCATACCGTGATCATTATCACCTACACCTTTATTTGTTAGCATAGCAAGCGCGATGTGTCAAGCGTTTTTTTCACATTTCAAAAAAGCTTTGAGTATGAATTTTTTAAGAACTTAACCCCTCAAAGGGAAAAAGTTGGAAGGTCGGATGAGTCTTTTTGCCTCATAGGTGCCTATGTGCCCCACTTAATTGCAGCCAGTGTAATCAGTTCCCCGCTCCGTCTCGCCCAAGATTGTGGCAATATTGCCACGGCTTCGGTCTCTCTTCATATTTCCCCAAATCACTCGTCTCCCCCAAGGCCTCTATTGAGAGGCCCCAGAGTATGCCACAAATGTTTCGTCATTTTGGCATATTAATTGCAGAGTACCTTGTACTATAAAGGAACAAAAGAATGTTCTTGATATACTTTGATAAACAGGAGTGCCCTTCCGAAGGTGTTCGATCTGAGTTGATGTTAGTGCTAGAGCGGTCATGCGGAGTCGGTCTTACCCCCTTCTGATATAGTGAATGCGGAAGTTACTGTTAATATTGCTTCGATCCTCATGTTGTGCTGTCTTTCTTTCTGGGCGGAAGTTGTTAATCTACTAAAAGAGATTTAAGTGGACGTAGTGAATGCGGATGTTGGGGAGGGCACCCCACGCAAATTATTCTTTCCTTCACGTCCCTAATCAAACACCGGCGAAGCATTTGGCGGTATAGCGATAAAGACCGCTATCTAATCGTGTCCGGTCCTCTCCTGACTTTACACTCCGTAGCCAATACCTTGGTAACAATCTCTCCATTTCAGCTCTTTATCTATGCAAGATATTATTTCTGCCTTTGATAGTATCCATCGGGGAGCCACCAACAGGTCGTAGCGTATATCACCTATGAGTCTGTGAATAACCATTGCTGGTGAAATTCTCTCTATTACGTTACATATCAGAGATACATAATCCTCTATGGAAAACACCTCTACTTCCCCGTTATGGTACTGTTCTTCGAGCACCGTTCCCTTTACCACTTGCAAATGGTGGATCTTAATCCCGTCAATTCCCAATTGAGACAACCTGTCCACCGTCTTATACATCTGTGCTTCATCTTCACCCGGCAGGCCTAGAATAATATGGGCGCATATATATATGCCCCTGTTCTGAGTTCGTTTCACCGCATCTTCAAACTGGGCATAGTCATGGGCCCGGTTGATATGCTTCAGAGTCTTATCATTTGCAGACTGTAGGCCGTACTCAACCCACACGTGGTGCTTTTCCGCGTATTCCTCAAGAAGTAAAAGCACCTCATTGGGCACACAGTCCGGTCTGGTCCCTATGGCAAGTCCTACCACATCGTCATCATACAATGCTTCATCGTACAACATCCTAAGGGTGTTGACAGGGGCATAGGTGTTTGAGTATGCCTGGAAGTATGCCAAAAACTTTCCTCTGAACCCTCCATCCCGCAGTCTTAACTTTGCCTCTTCAACCTGAGCTAGAATAGATTTCCTGCTATCACTGCCGGGTGGGGTAAAACCAGGGTTATGACAATAAGTGCAACCACCGTAGCCCACCTTTCCGTCCCTATTTGGACATGTGAACCCCGCAGTTACAGATACTTTGCGAACCTTGACACTGAGTTTTTCTTTGAGAAACCGGTTAAAGGTGTAATAGCGCTTATTATTAATCATTCGGTCGGTGACGGCCCAACATACCTTCCATCCTCAAATTGCCCCACGTCTTTCCCGCCGTCCGGAAAGCTGAAAACTCCCTGCCCGTGAAACTTGCCTTCCTTAAATAGCCCCACATATTCACTGCCGTCAGACGAGATGTAAGTCCCTTCTCCATTTAAACAATCACCTTTTATACATCCCCCCATTGCAGCAGATATGCCAACAGTGGAAAAACAGAAAACTAATAACAAGACTTTGATCATTTTCATCTTGATCCCTCCTTTCATGAGACTAAGGGACGGGGACGAAATAACTTCCCCATTTGTGCATCTCATCTTCAGGCCATCTTTGCCCGATCTTCAAACACAAAATCCTCAAAATAGTTCGACTATTCCTGCGGTTTTGCGTTTTCAGATCGAACAAATCTGACCTAAATCTG
>DAOWME010000021.1 GCA_030643245.1 Deltaproteobacteria bacterium | reverse complement strand
GGGTCAAGTTCCACTTTAAGACGCAGCAGGGCATCAATAACCTGACGGATGCCGAAGCTGAGGCCATTATTAGCAAGGATCGTGAAAGCCACCAGTGTGATCTCTACGAAAGCATAGAAAGTAAGGACTTCCCGAAGTGGAAACTCTTCATCCAAGTGATGCCGGAAAAGGATGCTGCCACCTGCCGGTACAACCCCTTTGACCTTACCAAGGTGTGGTTCCACAAGGACTATCCGCTAATCGATGTCGGCATCATGGAGCTGAACCGCAATCCCGAGAACTACTTTGCCGAGGTGGAGCAATCGGCTTTTAACCCGGCCAATGTGGTACCCGGCATCGGATTTTCGCCTGACAAGATGTTGCAGGGACGACTGTTCTCTTACGGGGATGCTCAGCGTTATCGGCTAGGCGTAAACCACCATCTGATTCCAGTCAACGCTTCACGCTGCCCATTCCATAGCTACCACCGAGATGGAGCTATGAGGGTTGACGGCAACTATGGCAGTACTCTCGGTTACGAGCCTAATAGCTATGGTGAGTGGAAACAGCAACCCGAGTTAGCCGAACCACTCCTCGGCCTGTATGGCGCAGCGGACCACTGGAACCATCGGAAGGATGAGGACTACTTCAGCCAGCCCGGACTGCTCTTCCTTCTCATGAGTCGCGGGCAACAGGAGGCCCTCTTCGGTAACACCGCTCGCGCCTTGGGCGATGCTCCGAAGGAAATCAAGCTTCGTCATATAGGTAATTGCTTGAAGGCCGATCCTGCCTATGGCGAAGGGGTAGCTGACGCGCTTGGAATTCTGCTGAGCGAAGTTCCAAAATAGGAAAACTAATCAGCTAGCCTTGAAGGATAGAGACGATCCTGACAAGGTCGTACTCTATCCATTGTTCAAGAAGCCCGGTGTTGATTAGGGTTTTCTATACGGGTATTGCTTCGATGATCTGATTGAGTGGGGCACCCCGGAATCGATAAGAAACGGTGTGTCTGAGAAGGGCAGATGCTTTCTGTCAACAAAAAGACATACTCTTAGAGGAAAAGTTATCGGTATTCGGAGCAAAAAGCCGGGTCAAGGCGCAGCTGTCCTGTGCCGCTTCAACTAGAGGGCCATGATGAGGTCGGGCTCAGAGGGAGGGTAAATGCAGATGGTTGGAAAAATAAAAAAAGGGATAGCAAAACTTAAGTTGAAGTCCTACCTGATCGAGAAATTCGAACCGTGGGCGTACGAGCAACGGGAGCTGTACATGCCGAATGCCAGACCATTGTCCGATGCGGAGCAGTCACGCCTTAGGGAATATTTTGAGAAGAGGATCCTCGATCGCACTCGAATAGTGAGTCTCGAAGAGATTCCAAACCCTCCATTTTACTCTGACTTAGAAGAGTCGGGGATACCCATTCCGCTTGATCTGACTCAAGCCGCGGGCTTCTGTCTCATTGATTATGTTCTCATTCGCAAAGGGCTCTGGTCGCATCCTTCAGCCGCACTCTCTACTGTATTTCACGAGATGGTTCATGTGGTCCAATGGGATGTACTGGGTTCGAGAAGACTCATTGAATTGTACACCGACGCCTTGATGCGGGATGGATATTCTCAGGTTGTGTTCGAAAAGCAAGCGTACCGATTGACCGATAGGTTTGTTCGAGGAGGGCCTCCCTTTTCCGTTCGTGCGGTCGTCGAGGAGGAGCTCAAAGGCGCGATGTGAGGGCACAGAAAGAATGGGCGCCGAGTTGCATACAAGCAAAAAAATGGTACTATACGAGGCATTGAACAGATATTCTTCCCGAAGAACATTCAAGTACCACTCACTTGGGAGCTGAAACGCTTCCTTCTTCATAGGCCAATGGCATACCATGAGGCAAGACAAAAGACTTGTTGAGGCGGCTCCAGGGTTTCCTCTTCCAAAGACCCTTTGTTATCAGGCACCGGAGAACCTGCGGAATACGCTCGAGATCGGCAAGAGGATTCTGGTCCCTTTAGGGCAGAGGATGATAAGGGACGTGGCCGAAATAACTTCCCCATTTGTACATCTCATCTTCAGGCCATCTTTGCCCGACCTTCAAACACAAAATCCTCGAAATAGGCAAAACTATTCCTGTGGTTTTGTGTTTTCAGATCGAACAAATCTGACCTAAATCTGAGCGCCAACTTGAGGAAGTTATTTCGGCCACGTCCCTAACCGGATACGTCTTGGAAGAAGGAAGGGGAACAAATCTTTCCCCTTGACAAATGGGACAATTTTCCGGAGAGATTCGAGACGGTATCGGACATATTCTTCATAAATGCCTGTTCGCAACCCAGACCTGCCTACCGGACAGGCAGGCCAACCAGGATGGAACCATCACCGTGCGTCAGCCCACCATCTTTCTCGATCTCTCTCTTGCACCCATGGGCACAGAAGTACCTGATATCAGTAATCTTCCCGGAAGGGATCATGCCGAAACCGTCCTGTATCAGCAGGCGCTAATGTCACTTCTGGAAGAGGAGCGTGTCCAGCGCGAAAAGGAAGTGAGGACAATTTCGGAGCATATTCATCAGCTTGGGTTGAAGCAGCCATAATTTCAAAAGTGTAAACTGATGTATGAAGGATGCTCAAATTTACACCAAATACTAAAAAGGGCTTACTCCAAAACGACGTAAGCCCTTGGTTTTATTGGTAGCGGGGATAGGATTTGAACCTATGACCTTCGGGTTATGAGCCCGACGAGCTACCAGACTGCTCCACCCCGCGACACTAATTACTTAATATATTTATTAATATATAGAATTACTGCCTTTTTGTCAAGAGTTTTTTTGAGGAAGGTCAGGTTTTTACCCACGGAGACACCCTCTGTTTACTGGCATCCTGCGTCATCCACACTATTCTCTCTCCTCCAGGAAAAAGATTAACAACTTATGTCCATCCTCAATATAGAGCCGGGTTCTCTTTGCTGATTCTTCACTGAAGTTCAGATCTCTTGAGATTGTAGTTTCCTTATCATCGGATGAATAAATTGCAAATGGCACAGGGTCGGCCGTATGACTCATTACTTTTAGAGGGGTGGGGTGGTCTGGCAATACCATTATCCTGTGTGCTGTAAACCGATCTATCCTATCTAAAACTGTCCCCACAACCTCTTTATCGAAGCGTTCAATGGCCCTCATCTTGCCTTTAAGATCACCACTATGGCCGGCTTCGTCGGGGGCCTCTACATGGAGATACACAAAATCCTTTTCTTCAAGCTCCCTTAAAGCATACTCGGCCTTTCCCCGGTAATTGGTGTCAAGGTAACCTGTTGCACCGGGAACGTTTATAACCTTTAACCCGGCATAAATACCGATCCCTTTGATCAGGTCAACGGCAGAGATCACCGAACCTGAAATACCGTATTTATCTGACAAAGCCGGCATCCTGGGTGCCTTGCCCTGCCCCCACAGCCAGATGGAATTTGCCGGTTTTTCAGAACCCTTTATCCTTTTCTCATTGATAGGACTACGTTCGAGAATCATTTGAGAATCATTCATCAATTGAACGATCCTCTCTTCACCTTTGCCTCTTGGCATATATGGATCAATTCCCTTGCCGGATATATCATGGGGAGGTGTCGTGTCCAGTTCTTCTTGACCGTTCTTCCAAACCATAAGGTGACGATAGCTGACACCGGGATAGAACTTGATATCTTCGGTGCCGAGTCTACGGTCTATCTCATAGATAATCTCTATCGCTTCTTCCGTAGGTATGTGCCCCGCACTGTAATCATCCATGTATGTTTTTCCCTCTTTTATGCAGAGGGTTACCAGATTACACCTGAAGGCCACATCCTCCGGGCTGAGCTTCAAACCGATACTCGCAGCTTCAAAAGGCGCCCTTCCACTATAATACTCTTTAGGATCGTAGCCCAGGATCGACAGATTTGCAATATCGCTGCCAGGGTTCAACCCTGCGGGTATGGTCTTTACCAGGCCTAATTTTCCCTTCCTGGCCATTAGATTCATATTCGGTATGTGGGCCACCTCAAGGGGGGTTTTGCCGCCCAGTTCTTCAAGAGGATAGTCGGCCATTCCGTCGCCAATTAATATGATATACTTCATGCCAATCTCATTTGACTCCAAGAAAAGACTGAAAATTACAGATCCAGTATATCTAATATCCTATCCAACTTCGGCGGCAGGGTCATGGGTTGCGTCGATATCTTGATGGCATTATCCGGGTCTTTAAGACCATGCCCGGTTAGTGTACAGACAATACTGTCCCCCTTCTTGAAATAGCCCTTCCCATTCAACTTGATAACCCCGGCCACTGAGGCTGCGGATGCCGGTTCGCAGAATATCCCTTCATATCTGGCAATTAACTGATATGCGCTGATAATCTCTTCATCTGACACCATATCGATGATCCCTCCCGATTCATCCCTCGCTGCCTCTGCGCGCTTCCAGCTTGCAGGATTGCCTATCCTGATCGCTGTTGCCAGGGTCTCCGGATTCTTCACGACCTTTCCTCTCACTATGGGGGCAGCACCCTCTGCCTGAAACCCTATCATCTTGGGCAACGAATCTGTCTTTCCGGAAGATTTATACTCTTTAAACCCTTTCCAGTATGCAGTTATATTGCCGGCATTTCCAACCGGCAACGCATGGAATGTCGGAACAAAACCCAACTGGTCGCAGACTTCAAATGCGGCTGTCTTTTGTCCCTCTATGCGATACGGGTTCAAGGAATTCACCATTGTGACAGGATATTTCTCCGATATCTCTCTCACGATACTCAGGGCTTCATCAAAATTACCCTCCACTTGTATCACCTTGGCGCCATGCATCACAGCCTGGGCGAGCTTTCCCAAAGCGATCTTCCCCTCCGGGATAAGGACATACGCCTTCAAGCCTCCCTTTGCTGCATAAGCAGCAGCAGAGGCAGAGGTGTTGCCCGTTGAGGCACAAATAACCGCTTTACCTTCTTCTTCCAATGCCTTGGATATGGCGACTGTCATTCCCCTATCTTTAAAAGAGCCCGAGGGGTTAAGACCTTCATTCTTAAGATAGATTTCGATGTCCTTATTTATGTAATCTTTCAGCCTTATGGTCTTGATAAGCGGTGTATTGCCTTCGTTCAGACTCACAATCCCTGACACGTCCGTTATAGGCAGGAACTCCATGTATCGTCTGATTATTCCTTCCATAATCTCTTACCCTCCGAAGTTGCCTCCCCTTCTTCTATTCTGATCAATACAGTATTATCGAGGGTTATGGGCGAATCATCTATCTCTTTCAGAGCCTTTTGAATATTGGCCTCTCTCGCTTCATAGGTCACCATGAAGATTGGAACAGTCCCTTCGACCTCTCTTCCCTTCTGAATAACCGATGAGATGCTTATATCCAGATTGCCCAGGATTCCCGATATCTTTGAAAGAACTCCCGGTCTATCTATAGCAGAAAATCTCAGATAGTACCTACTTGTAACGTCGCTCATGTTCTTGATCTTCTGCGCCCTTATCTTTTCATGCTGAAAAGAAAGGAGTGGAACCCTCAGGCTACTGCCTTTCATAATGTTCCTGCATATTTCCAGAACATCGCTGATTACTGCGCTCGCAGTCGGCAGCATCCCTGCCCCTTTTCCGTAAAACATGGTTGAACCGACGGCGTCTCCATCAATAAATATCGCATTGTATGCTTCGTTAACCATTGAGAGAAGGTGACTGTTGGGCAAGAGAGTAGGATGAACCCGGGCCTCAATCCGGTGCCCTTCTTCCTTAGCTATGGCGAGTAATTTTATCGTATAGCCAAGTTCTTTTGCAAATTCTATATCGAGAGGCGTGATCTTGGAGATCCCTTCAACATAAATATCCCCAATCTCCACCTTAATCCCGTAAGCCAGGGAGAGTAGTATGGCCAACTTGTGAGCTGCATCTATGCCTTCAATATCGAAGGTGGGATCTGCTTCGGCATAGCCTTTGTTTTGGACGTCCTTCAACACATCTCCGAATTTTTTTCCTTTACTGGTCATCTCTGAAAGGATGTAGTTTGAGGTACCGTTCAAAATCCCAAATATGACCTTTATGTGATTCGCAGCCAGCCCCTCCTTGATAGAGCGAATCACGGGTATACCACCGCCCACACTCGCCTCAAACCCAATATCTACACCCCGCCTGTTGGCTTCTCCAAATATATCACCACCGTGAACTGCCAGGAGGGCCTTGTTTGCGGTCACTACATGTTTACCTTTGCCAATGGCCTTCAGAGTGATCTCCCTTGCTGCATCGTATCCACCAATGAGCTCAATGAGGATGGATATCTCCGGATCGTCGATCAATTCTCTAGCATCGGTTGTTAAAATATTTCTGTCTACCTTTACCCCCCGATCGGTTGTAATGTCGAGGTCTGCTATCTTCTTCAGAACAATTGAAGCCCCCAGACGATCCTCAATAACCCCCTTGTTCTCTTGAAGAATCCTCACTACTCCCGTCCCCACAGTACCGAACCCCACTAATCCGACCCCTATTTTTTTCACTGCCTACTCGCTTTCCAATATAGGTAACTTTGCAACAACCCAGGGAAGAGGATAAAATCCTCCCCTACCCCCCCCCTTTTTACTAAAGGGGGGTGGGGGGGGGATTTATTGAAATTGAATATCTGAAAACCTATAGAAGCATCTGAAGATCCCATCCATTGGTCACGAATGTGTTATCCCGGATCCAGGTTCATGCCCATCCATAAATAAGCTTCTCAGAAAATGGGCGCTATCTTCTCCCTACCCCGGCATTTGTTTCGGCTTCTTCCAGAGATCTATAGCCCAGCCCCTTAACCATATGTGAGTAAAGCTCCTCTGTCATGTTGTCGCCTTTTTCGAGTCTCTCTGAAACATCACGGTAGAGACTGGCTAATGTCTCATCAGAGTATGTCTCCAGCTCCCCACTCAGATAAGTTTCAAATGAGGTCTGAAAAGCTGTGTCTTCGGCGCTACTCAGTGCCCGTCCACGACCCATTAAGTTCGGATATCTCTCAAACATCTCTTTTTGCCAGCCGTACTGGATCTCGATAATCTTCTCGATGAGCGGACTGTCATTCAGCGTAGGGATGAGGTTATCCATGCGGGCATATTTCTGGGTCATCAGGTTGGCACCATCTCTCTCTGCCTTTTGAAGGTCCTTGAGGTAACTCTCCAAGGTCTCTTCCGACCAGGCAAGGAACTGTGCCCTCCTCATGTCACGAAAGTTGTCAGGATGTTCCTGACAACTAGCCTTCTGCTGTGTTGGCACAGTGAGGAACATCTTCAATTCACGATCCAGGATTTTCTCCACCAAGTCAGCTTTTTCAGTCATTGCCCCCCCTCTTTTTATTTGTGATTGTTGGTTGGTGAACATTGAGAAATGGCTGCTTTTTCTGAGAGCCAAAGGCCACAATCTCTAAGGTGAATGATTACCCTTCCTCTTGATGCTCGTACCTTACCCCTGAACATAATGTTCGTAAGTTTTCTTCATGCCCTCCTCAAAAGGGGTATATTCAAAACCCAATACCCGCTGAACCAGAGTTCCCGAATAGATCAGGTGATTGTCAAGGGGAAAAGGCAACGGAATCCGTTCCCGGTCGATCGTCTCGATACTTTTTTCTCTGATGGCCATTCTCTTCCCGGTAACCTCCCGAAGGACGTCTACAAACCTTCTGTAAGAGATCAACTCTTCGGCGGATAGGTTGAATGCTTGATCAAAGACCTTTTCATTTCCCAGACAGAGACAAATTATCCTTGCCGCATCCCAGACAGAGACAAATTGGAAAAGGGCCAGGTTGTTATCCGGTATCACAACAATCTTATTTTGAGCGATCAGGTCAAAGAAGTAACTCTCTCTCGGTGCATAGTTATACTTGCCATAAATGATAGCCGGTCTTAGAGAAGTATAGCGTATGTTGCTCTCCTTACATTCCCTCATCAGTTCCACTTCTGCCTGCCATTTGTTAAAGGAATAATTGGCTACCGCCGGGCCCAATTCCGGTTGTGGGCCTGTAAGCTTCGGGGAATCCTCTTTAATCGGCAAGACCAGGGTATCCTTGTAAACCGAGGTTGTGCTGATATAGAGGTAATGGTTGACGGAATGTTGTGACAGAACAGAGAAGAAGTTCTTAATGTCCCGTGGAATATAGGCGCAGAAATCTACGACCGCGTGCCACTCGAGGGAAGGGATTAACTCCTTCAATCGACCAGTATCATTTCTGTCAGATACTATCTCATGGACACCTTCCATATTGAGCGGACGATTGCCTCTGTTCACCACATATATAGAACGGCCAGGTTCTTTTGAGATTTCCTCAACAAAGACCTTCCCGAGAAAATAACTTCCACCGACAATAAGAATATTTTTCATTTCGTCCCCGTCCCTTACTGCACTTAAAAACTCCCTTGTCTCAATCCTCATGAGTTAGACCCGCTCACTCACTGCCCCTCATATGGACGCAAAAAATAAAATTTACCTACAACAGCCACCTTCCGGCGCTTCCCCCATGGAACGCTTCAGACTCTCAATGTTCTTCCGTGTGAGGTTGGTCCTAACGCTATCACCGGCTTCCTCAAAAAGGGGCAACCCCTTTTCACACCATTCCAGCGCCTTCTTGGGATCACTCTTCATAGCGTATATGTAACTAATATTGGTAAACTGCTCTGCCTTCCCAAGCGTATGGTCAAGCTCTTCATATAACGAGAGGGCATCAAAAAAAGGGGCGAGGGCCTCGTCATATGCACCTTTGTCTCGAAAGACGGATCCGATATTTCCAAGTTGACTCCCCACACCCAGTTTGTCTCCCATCATCTCGCAAATCCGGCATGCATCCTTGAAAGATCCGAGAGCATCATCAAACTGCCGAAGTTGAACATGGAGGTGACCGATATTGTTCAAGACCATTGCTTGACGGTGTTTATCATCTATATCCTTAAATAGGGCTAGGCAAGATGTGTAGGCTTCTATAGCCTTGGTCTGGTCTTTGCTCACAGCGTAAAGATTGCCTGTCTTGCCGAGCTGGACAGCCTGACTTTCCTTGTCCTGTAACCATTCGTAAATCTCTGATGCTTCGGAAAAATGCTTCAGCGCCGCATTACGGTCACCTTCCTCCAGACAAGAATCTCCCATCTCGTTTAAAGATTTTGCCCTTTCATACTCCTTTTCTCTCATTGTCTCTCTTTCCTCCCTTTCTGACAAAGATAACCTCCATCCCCTTAAAAGTCAAGGAAGAATCAGTAATTCTAATTATGGCTAGCCGTTCGGTCACAGTCTATTTTGGGTTAGTGCCGGGTGAAAAATAATTCGACCTGTGCGGTTAGACAAATCTAGTGGCTTGAAGTGTCTCCGATGATTCAGTTAACAGGATTGCATTAAGCAGCCAGCAAGCGGTAAACCTTCCCAACTTCACAGTCGAAATTTCTGTTTGACTTCAACAGGGAATCCACATATGATCTTTCTCAGGAGCAAGTATTTATGAAAACGCACCAACGAGAAGATCTTGATCACATATTAGAACAAGAGTTGGAATATAGGATCATACACTCCCTTGCGCAACCCCCCCTGGACTATAAGGAACAGATGGCATTCATCCGAGAAGAGAGAAAAAGGGGGATTAGGTGGAGGACGGCGGGTGTACTCCTCCTCCTGGGAAAGTATCCGGCACCAAGCGATTGGAAAAGCAGATACTATCTCTTGCTCAATAAAAGGTCAGCAAATATACAACAGCCTGGAGATCTCTGTTTCCCGGGGGGGCATCCCAATAGATGGATCGACCTCATATCGAGCCATCTGGTAGTGCCCCACATCCTTCCATTGAGGAAAAGCCCTGCCTTTAAGACACAGAAGAAAAATGACAGGAAATCCTTCACAATCATCAAGTATTTTCTCGGCAACGTGCTCCGGGAGGGCTTTGAAGAGATACGACTAAATCCATTTAAGGTCGGTTATCTGGGGGCTTTGAGATGCTATAGGCTGGAACCTTTTCGCAGGGTTATTTTCCCATTAGTAGGCGTAATGAAAGAAGAGGTAAGACTAAGGCCAAACTGGGAAGTGGATAAGATTCTCAGGATCCCTTTGATGTCGTTGTTCAACCACGACAACTATGCCAGATACGAACTGAAAGTGAGGGGGGAATTCAAAGAGATATTCAAGAGCGAGGTGGTCAGTTATGACTGTTTCATCCACTATGAAGACGGCCAGCCGGATGAGATCCTATGGGGAGCTACTTATAAAATTGTAATGTCCTTCTTGAAGGTAGTCTTCCAGTTCAGCCCACCCTACAATAACATCCACCCGATTGTCCGGGGAGAGCTTTATCCTGATGTTTCGTAGAAGATGTCTCATTCCTTCTCCAAACCACTATTACAGACGATATTCTTGAGTTCACATGAAGAACCGCCCGAGCATCCCTCACACCCACATGAAATATCCTTAGAACCTAAGGTGTAGCAGATTCTTCTCACCAGAAAAAAAACAGCGACGGCAACTATCACTAATACTACAATATTCTCAATCATCCGAGTATAACCTCCACTATAGGTTTTCAGATATTAAATTTCACAAGGCCAGAGGGAAGAATCTGAGTAAGTCGTACATTTTTAGTACGTCGTCGAGGCTTCCGACCGATAACGCAGTGAAATTTAATATATGGAAGTCTATAGATCTCCAGATCTTTAATTTGGCTCTATATGGATTCCAGGTTGGTGACTGTTTTTGATTTACTCTGAGGCTTTTCCATAAGAGGCAGAGAACATAAAGTATAAATAATCCAATAGGTTACATGTCGATATTTCAACTGATTTCTAAGGCTATATAAGGATATTGGTATACCAACCTGGAATCCATATAGAGCCATAGTTGTTATTGAGAATCAACTGCAATAATAATACACAACCCCCTACTTGTCAAGGTTGAAAAAGTTTGACTTATCAGCCAGTTTATATTAGTCCATCAATACCATGGACTACGTTTTAAAACCTCTTGAAGGAACAGGACAATGAGACGAAAAAACTCCAATAGGTTAGAAGTCTTCTCCTGGATGCTATATGACTTTGCCAACACTTCGTTTACAGTGATGGTGGTCACCTTTGTCTACGCTGTCTATTTCAGGGATGTGGTAGCAAAGGGGCTGGGGAACAGGGCTGATTTACTGTGGGGACTCAATGGTTCCATATCAATGGCGGTGGTAGCTGTTATTTCGCCTGTTCTGGGTGCTATCGCTGACCACTCACAATCTAAAAAGAAGCTCTTGATCTTCTTTGCCCTCCTGTGCATCGTCTTTGGAGGCCTGCTCTCTTTGGTGAAAGAAGGGATGATCCTGGAGGGGATGCTACTATTCATAGTCGCAAACATTGGCTTTCAGGGGGGCAATGTCTTTTACAATGCCTTCCTCCCAGAAATCACGACCCAGGATAAATACGGACGAATATCCGGGTATGGATGGGCATTGGGGTATCTGGGAGCCATTGTAATAATACTCATCTGCAAACCACTTCTATCAGCAGGATTTCAGGAGTCAAATCTACCGAAAGTCAGACTGACCTTCCTATTATCCGCGGTATTTTACTTGATCTTCTCCTTACCCATTTTTTTCTGCATAAAGGAGAGAAGGGGAGGATTCACATACGACAGGAAGGATAAGTATATTGTAGCAGGTTTCAAACGGTTGCGTGACACAATTCGGAACCTGAATCAATTCAAGGAACTTGCAAAGTACCTATTGTCTTACTTCATATACATTGAGGGTGTTACCACTGTCATATATTTCAGCACCATTTATGCGAAAGTCACCTTACACCTGCAAATTTCCGATTTGATACTTTTCTACCTTATAGTTCAAACTACCGGTATCGTGGGGGCACTCTTCTTCGGTTGGCTGGCCGATAAGCTTCTTCCCAAAAAGACCATCCAGATAACACTCTTGATCTGGTGTATGGTAGTAATCGGGGCCTATCTCGTAGTCGACAGGTCCGCTTTCTTTGTCATCGGGATGCTGGCAGGGCTCGCGATGGGTTCCAGCCAGTCAGTGAGTAGATCAATGATGGGACTATTAACCCCTCGAGATAAGGAGGCAGAGTTCTTCGGGTTTTACGGTATCACCGGTAGACTCTCCGCCACCATCGGCCCTCTTTTTTTTGGAGCCATATCCGCGTGGACAGGTAATCAAAGAACAGCCATACTGGCTGTAGTATCCTTTTTTATTGTTGGATTAATCCTGCTTCAAAGGGTGGATGAGCAACAGGGCATGCTGGCTGCCAGGAACTTCCGTGTCAATCCGGGACAGAAGCAGTAGGGGCACGTTGCAACGTGCCCCTTATTTAAATCTATAGTAAAGGAAATCCAATTTTTTAGTCAATTATATCAATTAGTTTCTGACTATGTATGCCAGCCGCTCACAGCTATTAAGCTGGTAAGCCATTAAGCTAATAAGCCAAACAGACTTAACAGCTTAACAGCTAACAGCTCGCCCGAAGGGTGCTAACTAGATACCCCAACCTCAACATGAGGAGGTAAGTTCAGCCTCGTCCCCAAGCACGACTATTTCTTCAGGGCCTGCCCCAGTTCAATACCCTTTGCAAAGGCCTTTTGGTTCTGTTCCAGTATCGCTTCTTTCTTTCCAAACTTGTTTTCAAGCTCTGCCTGGATGAGCTCCGGAGAGATTGCCTTGGTTATGCCAACATATGTGCCCAGCAGAATAAGGTTGTTGACCTGTCCTCCCCCCATACTGACGGCTGTTTCCAGCCCTGGAACCTCTACGAGCTCGTAATCCTTGCTCTTTTGCTCATCCTGCAGGCCCGTCTTCTCCGTCAGTATCATTCCGCCGGGGAGAACCCTGGGCTCAAAGGTTGTAAGCTGAGATCCATCGAAGACGACCACTGTCTGTGCCTGATCTATCAGGGGCGATGCAATCTCTTCGTTGGAGAAGATCACTGTGCATTCACACAGCCCGCCCCTTTTTTCCACAGCATATGAAGGCAACCAGGAGACATGTCTATATTCTTTAAGCGCCGCCCAAGAGAGAAGCTGCCCTGCCATGAGCACCCCCTGCCCTCCCAGTCCGGCCATAATAACATCGATCTTTGAATTTGATTTTTGTTCCATAACCCCTTCCTTATTCGTTAGACTAAATTATCTTATCCTCATTCTTAAATTCGCCCAATGGAAACTCAACAATCAGCTCATTCTCTATCCTGTCCAAACACTCCACCGGTGGCAAATGCCAGTTGGGAGGACAAGCAACCAAGACTTCCACAAAACTGTAACCGGCCCCGTCAATCTGTTTCTGAAAGGCAGTCTTAATATATTTTTTTGTGCGCTGGTAATTCGCAGGGGTATGCACCGAACCCCTGGCACTGTAAACCGTACCCCTAAATGTTGCCGCCAACTCTGCAGTGTGCGCCGGGTATCCCTCCACCGACGCATCTCGCCCCCGTGGGGTTGTGGTAGTCTTCTGTCCTAGTAAGGTTGTGGGGGCCAACTGCCCGCCAGTAGTTCCATAATTCGTATTATTATACATAATTGTAGTGATCTTTTCAGCACGGGTCATGGCTGCGACGAACGCGCCCGCACCAATAGCAATACAGTCTCCGTCTCCCTGGACAGTAAATACTATGGCCTCAGGCTTGAGACGTTTTAGGGCCGTTCCTGAATCCAAAGCACGGCCATGGGCACAACTGAGCATATCGATGTTCCAGGCTACCTGAACGAATGCATGACAGCCTACGCCGAGCATGCAGATAACCTCTCCATCAATGCCCATCTCTTCTATAACATCGGCAATAACCCGGTGGACTACCGGATGCTGACATCCGGGGCAATACATCGCCGCGCCAGGAGGATCTATCCAAATCGCCGGATTCCCGGTAACCATTTTCTTAGCCATCTTATCTCCTGTTTTATTGACACCACTCATAACAGTTTTTGCACCTCCTCAAAGACCCTGCCTGGCATGATCATACCCCCGTCGGTCGGTATATGCCGGTCCAGTATACTCACCAAACCAATCTCAGCTCGTCCCTGCACAGCGATTTTAACGTCCTCTAACAACAATCCCAGGCTGTCTTCCACCACCAGAAACTTACAACCAAGCGCTGCTTTTTCCTTGATTATCTCATAGGGGAACGGCCACACGGTTATCGGTCGTATAAGGCCCACATTAAGGCCTTTTGCCCTAGCCATGTTAACCGCTTCCTTCGACACACGCGATGTGTATCCATAGGCAACCAATATGAGATCGGCACCTTCTGCCTTGTATGCCTCATACCTTAATTCGGCGTCTTCCATCTCTTGGTACTTCTTTTTTATGTGTGTCAGCCAGGATATGTAGTTCGGATACGGAGGCAACGGTAATACCCCATAAGCGGAATTAATAAGACGCCGCTTTCCATCCTTATTCTTGTCCCGTCCTTTCAGCGCCCAGTCTTTATCCTCCAGGGGTCCGAAATCGATGGTCTTAGTCTCCAATGATTCTTGCACTTGTCCAAGAATACCGTCCGAGAGGACTACCGTTGGGTTGCGGTACTTGTCCGCAAGGTAAAAACTGAGCTGCATTAGATCATGGGTCTCTTGAACCGAGCCAGGGGCCAGGACAATATTCTTGTATCCCCCCCCTCCCCCACCTCTCGTGGCGGTTATGTAATCCATCTGGGAATGCCGGATACTTCCTGCCCCGGACCCCCCCCGCTGGACCAATACTATTACGCATGGCAACTCAGCAGCAGCGCAATGAGAGATTGTTTCCTGCATAAGGCCCCAACCCGGACTTGAGGTTGAGGTCATCACCCTGAACCCTCCAGCCGCCGCGCCATAAAGCATGTTTATTGATGCCACTTCGGATTGTGACTGCAGAAAGACCCTCCCCCTCTCGGGGAATTCACGGGCAAACCACTGAGTCACTTCATTCTGTGGGGTTATAGGGTAGCCAAAGAAAGCCTCGCAGCCACCATACAACGCCCCCCAGCCCACGGCTTCGTTTCCCTGAACAAACATCCTTTCAACCATATAGATTTCCTCCTTGGAAACTCAATAGAAAGAAGATTAATTACTGTTTAACCGTTCACTCAGTAACATACTTGTAAACCTCGATAGCATAATGCGGACACATCCTTCCACAAATACCACAGGCTGTGCATTCATCGGGATTAACAACAACAGGTAGTATATATCCCAACGAACTGAGTTTGTCCTCAGACATGACAATGCACTCCGGCTTACAAAACCTCTGGCAGTACCCGCATCCCCGGCAATTATTCTCCTTTATTGCTATTTCGCCCTTTGCCACTGACTCTCCCTCCGTGTAAATAGATTAGGTTCCATCAAAAAATGGCCCTTTTCTCTCCGAGCCTGAAGCCACGATCTCCATGCCTGCCCAGTGGAATGCGAAGCATAATCCACCAGTGTCAGTCTGCCCCTCATAAACCCCATGACTTCCGTACCTTACGGAGAACTGCCCATCTCTGCATTGGTAACCTGTTACTGCCCATTTTCTCAAATAATCCATTGATCATCCATAAATGGCTATTTTACCCAATCTCTGGCTAAGACTCAGATTGTAATCCCCAACGTATTCCTGCGGTTGATATCCTCGTCTTCCGTGACTGTGCAAAAACAATCTCATTTCTGGATGGACACTATCCATAAATGAGCACCATCTTGTATACGATTTCAAATGAATTTATAACGCTATCTGAGAAATGTAGAACTGTCAAGCAAAAAAACTGTGCGGCAATTCTCTTCATCTTTTCTCGCGCACGCAAGTCTTTTTGAAAGATAGTTGCCTCGGGCCTTCTTCTTTGCCCGTTCCATCTTGTGTTCAAACGCTTGACGGGCACTTGTTGAGCCGGTGGCCCTACGCTCAGAATATATTACTTTAACTTCTTTAAATTCATTAAGTTAGATAGTTTTTGTTCAGACACTAGTTAGTGCCCATCCATAAATGGCTATTTTCCGCAATCTCTGCGTCAGACTCAGATGTAGGGGCACATTGCAATGTGCCCCTACATACCCAATGTATTCCTGCGGTTAAAATCTTCGTCTTCCTTGACCTTGCAAAAAATATCTCATTTCTCGATGCACACTAGGTAGTTATGCAGTTTCAATGATGTAAAAAATCAGCTTTCTGATTTACATGATGCCACATATCAGATAAAAGTACCTAAGCTATAAATAAGTTTAGGTTTAGATAATTAACATATTGTAAATTAAAGATAATTTACGATAGGAAATACGGAAATCCTGTTTATGCTGTCAGGTTTTTTGTTCTGTACTTATGCCTTTGTCCCTTCCGCCTCTATCCTTCTGTATTACGTATTTGTTTATGGATAGTTACTGCTTTTTAGGGAGGTGGAAATATCCGCACCCATTTGAATTGCGTTACAGAAAACCGTTGCTTGACATGGAATAGTGTCTCTGATGATTCAGTCAACAGGATTGAGTTAAGTGATAAACCTGCTTAACTTCACAGGTCGTAAAAAAAATAAATTTTTACTTGACTCCGCGGCTTAAATTTAGTAATTAAATTATATTGACTGAGTGGTCAGTCTTTTTCGTAAACATTTTATCGATGGTCCCTATGTCAAAGAAGGAAGCTATTCTTCAAACAGCAACGTTACTGTTTTCAAAAAAAGGGTTCAAGGGCACCCATATGGCTGAACTATGTGATCTAACCGGCGTGGCCGAAGGGACCATATTCTATCATTTCAAAAACAAAGAAGAGCTCTTTCTGACTATTCTAGGAGAACTTAAAGAGGACATCATATTAGAGTTTGAAAGATACATGTATGATAACGAGTTCAAAAGCGGTCTCAACATGATCGAGGCGGCTATCTCTTTCTATTTTTATCTTGCCGGCTCGATGGAAGATCGATTCCTTCTGTTGCACCGCCACGACGCATACGAATTAGCTAAGGTCAACCCCGTATGTACTGATCATCTTGAGGCTATCTATAATTATTTTGTTGACACCTTTGAGCGGTGTATCGTGGTTGGACAAAAGGACGGTTCCATAGGGGATATGTCTGCCATGAAAGTTGCATTAATAATATTCAGTACGATCGATGGTCTGGTTCGCTTAAACACATTTAAACTATACCATGCGGGCGCTCTTTACGATGAGTTAATAGCTGCATGCAGGAGGTTGCTGAAAAACTGAACATAAAAAGGAGCAAATGTCGATGATGCTGGCACGTCTTTTTCCGTTTATTGATTGGTTTAAGGACTACAACAAGAGCAGTTTGAGAGTTGATATAATTTCAGGGATCACAGTAGCGCTGGTGCTTATTCCTCAATCCATGGCCTATGCCCAGCTTGCAGGTCTGCCGCCATACTATGGTTTATACGCATCGTTTTTGCCTCCAATGATTGCGGCCCTCTTCGGTTCCAGTCGGCAACTGGCAACAGGTCCTGTAGCAGTGGTCTCACTCATGACTTCGGCCTCGCTTGAGCCATTGGCGGCTGCGGGAAGCGAGGGATATATAGCATACGCCATCCTACTGGCGCTTATTGTCGGAGTATTCCAGTTTTCACTTGGCGTGCTTAGGTTAGGCCTTGTGGTAAATTTTCTTTCCCACCCAGTGGTCAACGGGTTTACCAACGCTGCTGCCATTATCATAGCTTCTTCTCAGCTGTCAAAGATTTTCGGGGTCTACGTAGACAAAGGTGAGCATCACTATGAGACCATCATTAGCGTTGTCCAGGCAGCATTCTGTTACACTCACTGGCCTACGTTCTTCATGGGAGCCCTCGCATTCGCTGTTATGTATGGTCTAAAATGGATCTCGCCAAAGGTCCCCAACGTACTCGTGGCAGTTGCCCTCACCACGATCATCTCCTGGGCTTTTGGGTTCGAACACACCGCAACAGTGGATATCTCAAGTATTGAGTCACCCGAAGTCATGGAACTTATTGAACAATACAATTATAAGGTTAGTAAGATCCCGTCCCTTGAAGAAGAGAGAACCGAGGTGAGCAATGCCCTGGATAAGGCCAAAAAGAGCCACGACATCGTAAGTATACTCGACGTAGAGCATGCAGTAAGCGTCCTTAATGTCAGCATAGAGGGTCTCAAACACGAGGGGCACCTCTACAGGGAGAAGATCAGAAAACTCCTCTTTGAAGGGGTTAACGAGCACGACGGCCCTTTAAGGTTGTATCCCAAGGGCAAATTGCCTCCCGGAAAAGAAGGAGATAAACGCACATGGCGTATCAAGGTAGGCAACAAGTCGCTCAAAACAGATAATCTAACAGTTATAGGAGGAGGGGCCGTAGTGGGGGTGATCCCACGGGGTCTGCCTTCTCTTGATATGCCAAAAGTAAACTTCAATGTAATCATGCATCTCTTGCCTTATGCAGCTATTATCTCCCTCCTGGGCTTTATGGAGGCTATCTCAATTGCCAAAGCAATGGCTGCTAAAACGGGCCAGCGTCTTGACCCAAACCAGGAGCTTATCGGCCAGGGTCTCGCGAATATTTGCGGAGCCATAGGCAAGAGTTATCCAACTTCCGGATCTTTTTCCAGATCAGCGATCAACCTCCAGTCCGGGGCGGTATCAGGATTTTCCAGTGTGATTACCAGCATAGCGGTTGTCATAGTCCTTCTGTTCTTCACCCCCCTTCTCTACTACCTGCCTCAATCCGTGCTGGCAGCGGTTATCATGATGGCCGTCATCGGTCTGGTCAATGTCTCAGGATTCATCCACGCATGGAAGGCACAATGGTATGACGGCGCTATCTCCATATTCACCTTCATCTGTACCTTGGGCTTTGCGCCCCACCTGGACCGGGGCATAATGATCGGGGTTATTCTCTCCCTGATGGTCTTCTGGTACAAGAGCATGAGACCTACTGTGGCTTCTCTTGCGAGACATGAAGACGGCGCTTTTCGATGTGTTACAACTCATGGTCTCAACGAATGCGAATATGTCGCCATGGTCCGCTTTGATGGCCAGCTTTTCTTTGCCAACGCAAGCTATCTGGAAGATGAGATTATGAATCTAATGGCCGCTCAAAAAAAGCTGAAACATATTATTATCGTGTCAAACGGCATTAATGATATCGACGCATCAGGTGAAGAAGTCCTGTCCCTGCTTGTAGACCGGGTCAGGAGCGCAGGTCTTGATATCTCTATAAGCGGTGTAAATGAATCTGTCATGGAAGTATTCAAACGTACTTTCTTCCGGGAGAAGATAGGGGAGGATCATATATATCCTACTATGGAAAATGCTATCTGCTCTATCTACGAAGAAACACATAGAGAAAGTCAGGAGGAGCTCTGTCCATTGATGCAAGTCTGTCCACTTGCATAGCCATATGATAAGGGACGGGGACGAAATAACTTCCTCAAGTTGGCGCTCAGATTTAGGTTAGATTTGTTCGATCTAAAAACGCAAAACCGCAGGAATAGTCGAACTATTTTGAGGATCTTGTGTTTGAAGATCGGGCAAAGATGGCCTGAAGATGAGATGCACAAATGGGGAAGTTATTTCGTCCCCGTCCCTAACCAGGGGAGGTCGAAATGTCTGTTATTAGTATATTCAGCGGCACCTTTTGCAAGGAAGAGCCGATTATCCATGGAGCGCTTGAAAAAACTGAAAAAAAACTCGTCTCTGACCGGGACATTGTAGCTCATGCCAGCAAGCTTTCCGGCATAGCGGCGGATAAAATAACGCGGGTTTTCTCAGCCAAGTCCTCTGTATTCAACAAGTTCACCCATGAAAAAGAACGATCTATCGCTTACCTGAAGCTGGCAACCGCTGAAAAACTATCTGCCGGCAATCTCCTTATTGTGGGATTTATCAGCCACCTCATCCCCAAAGTGATCAGTCATGTGCTTCGAACATGCTTTATCGCCGACCTCAAATTTCGAACTTCTGTTGCCATGGAAGAGTTGGGCTTATCTGAGAACGAGGCCGCCAAACTTATCCACAGGCAGGATGAGGACCGTGCTACCTGGGTACATACCTTGCTCAATACCGGTTTTCCGTGGGATGCATCTCTTTATGATATCGTTATCCCAACGGACAAGATGAGCGTCGATTCTGCGATAGCCCTGATCGATGAGAATCTGGCCAAAGGCGTGGTAAAACCCACCACCGACTCAAAGCAGGCAGCTGAGGATTTTCTTCTTGCCGCCAAAACCGAAGTAGCTTTGACCAAAGAAGGGCATAATGTCGGTGTGAGCGTCAAAGGCGGTTCCGTAACTCTGACGATTAATAAACACGTCCTGATGCTTAACCGCCTTGAAAAGGAACTCGAATCCATAGTACTCAATGTGAGTGGTGTAAATTCCGTAAAAATAAAGGTCGGAGAGGGCTTCTACCAGACTGATATATATCGCAAAGTTGACCTTAAGACGCCGTCAAAAGTTCTGCTTGTGGACGATGAACGAGAGTTTGTTCAGGCACTGTCGGAACGGCTCGTTATACGCGATATGGGGCCCACTGTGGCCTATGACGGAGAGTCGGCCCTGAACATGATTAAAGAGGACGAACCTGAGGTCATGATCCTTGACCTCAAAATGCCGGGCATTGACGGTATTGAGGTCTTGAGACGGGTGAAAGAGACTAATCCCGAGATT
>DAOWME010000277.1 GCA_030643245.1 Deltaproteobacteria bacterium | reverse complement strand
TAATTCTTTCATGCTCCATATGTGGTCAGTCAGACCTGCTGACATTGCGGGGCTGCGCTGATCCCACTTCTTTGGAGAACCATTTCCTCTTGTGGGGATAGGTTCAGGAAGCCGGCGACGTAGTCCCCGGTGGGGAAGTACTTACCTTTTAAGGGGCCTAAATATTGATAAACCCAACCACCAAAATGCCAATGGATTTCCGGGTATATATACGATGAGCAAGGAAGATTTAACGTATCCTCCTCTTCTGTTCCGGCACTCCCAATTTGTCCGCCATTTTATCCAGATCGAGGAAATCTGTATTTATTGTTGATATTGTTACATCTGATAGATTGATGTTTTTAGCCGCTTCCAAGGCAACAATAATCCTCCCGCCCACACCCCTCATGGCCCGATTCCTAAGCCGTTCGCCTTCTGCCTCGGAAGTCTTCAAGAGCAATGTCCCCTCGGCTTCATTCGTTGCAGCTATCAAATCGGCATCGGCCTTCTTCTCAGTAACATACCGTTCGTATTCGGCCTTTATCTTGGTTGTCTCCCGGTCTGTCTCAGCCTGCATGCGTACGAGAGCGGCCTCTTTTTCCTTTGTTATGATATTTACCAATTTCTTGCTTTCCGCCTCGATGAGCTGAGTCTTACCTTTCATCTCGGCTGATCTGGCCATGGACTTGTTCAACTCGACCTCCTGATCCGCAAGTTTCTTTGTACGAATCTTATTCTCATATTCGGGGTCGAACTGAACATCACGTATAAGCACGTCGATTATCTCAACGAAATTATCCCCCAACGATTTTTTTAGAAGCTGTTTTACATCTTCCGCCTTCTTTCTTCGCTCCACAGGGATGTAGAAATCCTCCGTCTTCATAGTACCAAAAAGGGCGATGCATGCCTTTTGCGCCTCATTACGCACAATGGTCTTATACTTGATCCCGCTTCCCGTATCCTCATACAGGTTATGCGCTTTCCCATCCATAATCCTGTACTTCATGGTCACGTCAACGGAGACTGCATACCCATCGGCAGATTGAACCTGTATATCATCCCTGCCCTTTATGCTGTCTCGATCAGGCCGTCTCGTCATCTCAAGGGTCTGCACCAGACTGTCGAAGAGAACCCACGAGTCAATGGGCCCCAGGTTTCGATGCCATCCTGCGCCGAAGTCTTTCTGTACAACACCCTTACTGCCGATTAGTGCGTATTCCTGTGTCCTCACCCCTGTCATACCGATGGGCACATAAGCAGTCACAAAATTAAATATCAACCAGGATCCCACGAGAAAGATTATTATACCTATGGAAAAGCTCTTAAGTACTTTCATCCCTCATACCCCCCTTTCTCTATTCGCGTCCGGTTGTTGCAGGAGATTTTAAATGTTCAAAGCGTTCTATATTGCTCTGGATGGTAAACGGCTTGCCCGTTATCTTGACACCTTTTAACTTACGAGCATATTCCATCTTCACCATATTTCGTCCACCTTCGCCCTCAAGGGCTTTCTTCAACGCTTCAATACCTTTTGCCTCGGCCTTCTTCTTTGCAAGGACCCCTTCGGCATCCTTTTTGTTTTGATACAAATTCGCTTTGGCCCCAATCACCACCCGGTCATAATACGCATCAGCCGCTTTTCTGGCCCTTTCTCCTTCAGCCCTTGCCGCTATAACCCTCTGTTCCATTTCTCCTTTGAAACGCTCAATCCCAACATTTTTCTTGTTTGTCTCTTCCACGATGAGTGTCTGCTGTGCTTGTTTTGCTGCCAGCGCTTTGGACCTCTCTTCCAACACTGCCTGATCCGCGAGCTTCTTCTTTTTTATCATCTCTTCGTATTCCTTGTAGAATCTCGGTTTTTGAGGAATTACAATGCTGTCTATCTCTATGCCAAAAGGACTAAGTCTCTCGTTCGCATCTTTCTGGGCCTGGAGTACCTTAACGTCCCGCTTCGACGCGTCATAGAACTCCTCTGTGGTAAGCTCGCCAAGATGGTTCCTGCACTTTGACCGGATATAATCCCTTGCCCACTTCTTCTTGTAGTTGTCGTCAAGACCCGAGGTCCTGACCACCACATCGGCCAGAGCAGGGATGATCTTGTATTGCACCTTCAAGGCAACATACACATCGCTGCCGTCTATTGTCTTGATCTTCAAAGGTTCTTTATCCTGCCGGATCCGTCTCTTATCTTTGCCCTCTCCGAGCCCTCCTGACATGTCAAGGGTCTGTAGTGTCTTGTCAAGGACATAGAACTCATTTGTGAACCCATTGTATATTTTTGCCCCGGACTGGTGGATTACGGTGATCTTTCCGGTTATTTTGCTGAGCATGATCCCAACCTGCTCACCGGTAACCCTGCCGATGCGGATAGTGTTAAAAAGGAAAATTATCACAAGGAGAAGGGCTAACCCAAGCCAGATCAATCCCCCTCCCCTGAACTTTTGCAGTGTTTCAAGGTCAACAGAGCCTTTCTTGTCTTCCATACGGTTCCCCCTCTCATCAATCGTCATTTGTTATTCGCCAGTTGGCAGTACTTGACGTGACTTCTCATACACTCGGTGATCGTTGATTATGCTTCAGCATAGCGGAATACTTTGGTAAGGGACGGGGACGAAATAACTTCCTCAAGTTGGCGCTCAGATTTAGGTTAGATTTGTTCGATCTGAAAACGCAAAACCGCAAGAATAGTCGAACTATTTTGAGGATTTTGTGTTTGAAGATCGGGCAAAGATGGCCTGAAG
>DAOWME010000215.1 GCA_030643245.1 Deltaproteobacteria bacterium | reverse complement strand
CTACAACCACGATCTCCTCCTCCCCAAACTTAGGGGAGAGGCCGAAATAACTTCCCCATTTGTACATCTCATCTTCAGGCCATCCCCCGATCGGGGTCGAGGACAGGCTTTGTCCGATCTTCAAACACAAAATCCTCGAAATAGGTAAGACTATTCCTGTGGTTTTGTATTTTCAGATCGAACAAATCCGACCTAAATCTGAGCGCCAACTTGAGGAAGTTATTTCGGCCACGTCCCTTATTTATCGAACCTCTTAAACCCCGAGTCCGCCTCGGGCATCCCCCAGAGAGCCTGGTAACCCGGCGGGAACCCAGAGGTGGGATCAGCCTGTGCCCCATAGTGGGAAACAGGATATCTGACCCCCCTCAAATACAGTTCTTCCAAACCGCTGACGGCTTTTTTCATCCAACCTGCGGGCAAGGCCATTACCATCTCATCATCCTGGACATGCCCATACCTCCTTTCCCCATAACAGGGGATGGCAAGAGATGGTTTGTCGTTCAGATAGCAACGAGCAATGGAGTCGGCACAGGCAGTCTCTCCCACACAGAAGAAATGAAACTGTTCATAATCTTCGAACTGAAGGGCATTGATGAGTATAATCATCTGGGCAGGATTTCCATATATCAATACAATATCCGGCTCGAAGGGGCTGTAAACCAAAGGTCCCATTAGTACTGCATTGTATTTGCCTGCCGGTATTTTCGGGATTTGTTCTTCGCACTTTCTCGCGTCTTCCTTGGTTTTACACCATACTACAGAACGGAGACTGCCATCTTCGATGAATTCCGGCCTTTCCGATAACCCGATTATTCCCCCGCAACCCGGACCCACAAAATCGTCAGCAGTGGCCCCTATTGTCCAGTCGTAAGTCCGCACAATGGTTATTAGTTGACATAGGGTGTTTTTCTTTGTGGGACGGCGGATCCACTTGTTGTCTTCTATCTCTTTGGCGTCTTCCAAGAGCTTGAAGGCCACCGGAAAGGTCTTGAGTCGCAAGAGAAGCTCCATCTTCCTTATCGTACTCTCCCAATTTTCCATATCATCTTCTCCTTATATTGGTGGTTCAACTGCAACTTCTAAGTCTTTCGATAATATTCAGCCTTGAACCGTCCTGTCTTCAATTCCTTTAAGAGATCTTCCTGTCCTTCTATCTTATTTTCGAAGATGGTGACACACGTACCGATGTCCTTTGTGGCGTGGGCATCGCTCCCACCCACCCCTTTCAGATTCAGCCTCTCACATACCTGTGATGAAAAGTCATTCTCTTTCGGTGTCTGTCTTCCACTTAGTATTTCCATGCCATCAACCAATTTGAATAAAGGATTCTGACACGCCCCATCCAAATCCATCTGCAGTTTGGAAAATCCAAACAATAAAAAGCCCCTGAAGGGATGGGCAGCTATCATGAACCCGTTCGCCTCATCCACCATCCGACGCAAATCATCAATGGGGGTAATACCTTGAAAGTCCCTGTGAAGCCCGATTACCAGTACATGCCCTTCCGTGGTGTCTACCTCAATCCCGTGGAAAATTGCAATTCCGCATTTCTCTTCCAGCTTTGAGATCTCATGCGGATCCCAAGTCTTATTATGTTCCGTAAAGCATATCCCGTCGAGACCAATCTTCTTGGCCTCTAAAGCGGCCTCTTCCGGGCCCATCTCACTGCAGGGAGAAAAACTTTTCGTATGGATATGCAAATCGATTACCATTTTGCTCACCACTCAACCCCCAGTCTTTTTACTAGTGCGCTCTCCCTGGAATATGTCTTACACCTGTCTCTGATTTTGGGCTCATTTTTTAACATGTTTCTTATAAAATCGTCTTTGCTTATCCCACCGGAGCTGGCATTTTTCCACTCGACTTGTAAAGCCGCAGGGGAAACGGCATTGCAGCACTCGATAAAAAGATCGGCAAGGTGACGGCATCCACCCCTGCCTACAAGCTTCTTTATCTTGGTTTCAAAGTCAGCCCCTCCGATCTCAAGTCCGACAGTATCATCCAGGATGCTCGGAGCTTTGGGACACTCTGGAGTAGTATACCGCTTCATATACCCTCTTGCGCTGCTTATGGTATACTCAGGAGTCTTGACTTCCAGATCTAGTTCAATAGTGTAAACATTATCGTCGAGAAATCCATGGACCAGGAACATGCCCTCTTCTCTTTTCTCCACGCCTATGCTCTTCGACCTTGTGAATTCAAACATCGTTACACCCCCAATCTTTTTCTCAAGTCATTACCTTCAGTAAAGGCTATACAGCTTGCAATCCTTGGATTATTTTCAAGCATGTCTTTCAAAACCTGCTCGTAACCCTCGTCAGTCTCTGCACCAAGTTGTCTCTCCAGTTCGTCCACAGTAAACCCCATTATCAAAGCATTGCAGCCTTCGAGGATCATGTCGGCCAAGACATTGCACCCGTTTGACCCGCCAATTGTCTCCTTAACGAGTCTGGTAATCCCTGCTCCCACCCGCATCCCGACCGCCCGCTGCAAAACTTCGGCATTATCCTTGCATTCTTCTGCAAATGATCTGAGTATTTTTCCTTTTATCGATACAATCTTCAGATCCGGCAACTTCACTTCCATCTCCAATTCAGCAGACATGAACGTATTGTCCACTCTTACCCTGGCCATAGTATTCCCGTTGTCAAGGTTTTCTGCGCCAGCATGAATGTTTTTTGTATAGTTGAGTATCCGATTGTCTACATAGGTTTGGGCCATCACTTCACCTCCTGTGAAAAGGACATTTCAAAAACTGAAAGTGGTTCCGACACTATTTAACCTGAATTGCTCAGGAAACTCTTTTGCGATCATATTTGTGGCTACCCAACAGGTACAATGCATTGGAATAATCACTGACGGGTTCACCTTGCGTAACTCCTCAATCGTCCTCTCCGTAATCGGTATAAACTGAGAACCTGTTAAGTGGAACCCTCCCATAACAGCATAGACCGTATCAACGCCTGTTATTTTTTTGGCATACCTAACCATATTGATTACTCCGGAATGAGCGCAACCTGTTATGACTACCAGGCCTTTGCCTTTCAATTTCGTTACCAACCCGTGATCATCCATAATTGAGTCAGGCTCAAAATTACCATCCCTTTCAATGAGGGCATTGGGCAAGCCTTTTTCGAAGTCCGTGATCCGTTCAACCTCTCCCAGAGAGAAGATCAGTCCTGAAGCAAGAGACTGCGGGGCTCTGGTTTTCACCACTTTTGCACCGGTCTTTTCGACGGCTGTTTCCTCCAGTCTCGGCATCTTCACCTTTTCCCCTGAAGGCAATGAAAGAGCCCGTGGCAAGAAGGCATCAGGGTGGATAATTACTGGAGTACCCCGGGAACCCATGCCTTCCAGTACTTCTGTAAGCGCCCCAAAATGATCCATATGGCCGTGGCTTATTACCACTGCCTCTATCTCGGAGATGTCAACCCCTAACTCCTTAATATTGTGAGGCACTCCTATCTTTGACCAACCCGCATCCAGTAGTACGCTATACTGATGACTATCCTTAAACACCTTCACTAATAAAGAAAGACCGTGCTCTGCCAGGAGTGAATCAGAGGGGATCTTCCCTTCAATAGCAAGGGGGGGCCTCTTTACCATTTCCGAGGGGGGTTCGCTCATTGGAAGCGTATGATCCGAATAATTATCCATGATTGTGGTGACTTCAACCCTGTCTGCTTCTTCTATTCGGATATGAGGACTTTGTTTTTCATTCATTTTGGTTTCTCCTTTTATATGGAACCCTTAGTGCTACAGCCCAACTTTTTCGACCTGTGCAGTTGAGCAGGATTGCGTTAAGCGCCGGCTGCTTGCTTCGTTTGCTTCTTATACGTAAGGACCGGGCCAACTTTTAAAATAGACATACGAGACTTTTCATCCCATTACACATTCAGCCTTATGCAAGACTGTAGTTCGTAAGAAGCAAACGAAGCAAGTAGGCGGCAAGCGGTAAACTTGACCAACTGCACAGCTTGAACTTTTTTAGAGGAGAGAGTAACCGCAAACAGTTCCATTCCCTAAAGGTCCCTATTGATCGCTTCTGGGAGAGGAGGTTTAATTCTTCATTTTATTCCTCTTTAGTATGGTATCACCCACATCTACTCCGAGGTCTCGGGCTACCACAGGGCATTTTGCCTTTAAGAGAAAGAATATTCCATCCTCTTTGCTTAACGACTCATAGTTGCCCTGTCCCTTGGCGATAATCATGTCTGCCTTAGACAGGAGGTCGCGCACCTCCGAAGAACACTGTGACAGAATAGTGGCAGGTGCATCGGAGCCATTGGACACAACCCTGGTTAATTCTCGCATGCCAACGAATTCTGCATCTTCCATTGTAACATCGTTTATGATAGGTTTCTCCCTTACTATGAAAACGATCTCCATGCCCCTCAGCATCTTTATTTCTTCTATCAGGACCTTGTCAAAGACTATCTCTCCGGCATTGTCCCCAAGATAAAGGAGCAAATCCGAGTGCATTAAGGTTGCTCTGAATTCGTCATAGTTATTGATAGTGAGATTGGAAGAGAATGCATTATATATCGAGCCTTCAAGGTCTCCCAAGTCAGTCTGAACCCCCAGGTCTATCAAGTTCCCTGCAATAGCCATCTTTATGCCACTTCGTAATCGATCATCAGATTCACTTACGATCTCTCGTATGCGGGGATACAGATCGAGGATGATCTGGTTGTGCTTCTTCTTAATCTCCCTATAAGGATCCGGATTCCCAGTAACCTCCTTTACCAAACTATGCACTATCTGGGCAATCGCTGGCGGGGTAGCGTTAAGAGAGAGGTGAGAAAGCCTTACCATAACTGAATCGAGCACCTTCCTTTGGACCCTTTCGTCTTGTGTGGCCATTCTCGAGGCTTCAAGGGCCTGTCTCACGAAACAGGGCAGGCAGTCCAGGTATGTTCTCATAGATGTTTGTCTCCCAACTTAGGGACGTGGCCGAAATAACTTCCCCATTTGTACATCTCATCTTCAGGCCATCTTTGCCCGATCTTCAAACACAAAATCCTCGAAATAGGCAAAACTATTCCTGTGGTTTTGTGTTTTCAGATCGAACAAATCTGACCTAAATCTGAGCGCCAACTTGAGGAAGTTATTTCGGCCACGTCCCT
>DAOWME010000014.1 GCA_030643245.1 Deltaproteobacteria bacterium | reverse complement strand
TTACTGGTTCACTTGGAATAATGATCCGGGCAAAAAAAGAAGGACACTCATTCATACTACGAGAGGCTATCAAGCAAATGCAAGCCCATGGTGTTTGGTTAAACGAGCGAATCATTAACTTTGCATTAAAGCAAGTTGGCGAATAGGAAGGATGATAACAAAAGGTTTGAGTTGACGCAGGTTTTTTTGTTCTTTTTAAGTTCCGTGGTTTAATTGAGTTTGTGAGTATTTTTTACCTCTTTGGAAAAATCCCTGCGCAACTCCACCTTTGCGTTGGCGCTCCGCTTCGCTGAGCGCCAATGCTCCGCGGATCAGGGATCCGCTTATTATCTTTCTAAAAAGGAGTCGTAAGAGCATGAAAACTTTGGAGGAAATAAAAAATAGTTTAATCCAACAGAAAGAAATACTTACAGAAAATTATGGCTGCTTCAACGGTGGTCAAATTTTAACCCGTGCAGAACTCGCATCTAAGTGAGCATAAAGAAAGAACAGCCTCCAGCTATTAAATTTAACCTATAGGCTTTAAAACTACAAACATTCAAAAAAACGGGGCTTTTCCCCTGTTCTTTCTTAACGCTCACTAAAATGCTCAAACAGCTGCAGGGATTAAAATTTGACCACCGTTGAATCTGTGCCGAGACCGTTTTTTTTAGAAAGTGTAAACTATTTTATAGCTTTTATGAAGGATGCCTGCATGATTAGTATATTATCGCGCTAATGTTAGAAGAATTTCGAGCTATTCTGCTAACATCCCGGCTTTTTGGGGAGTTACAAGAGGATTACGTAACGGGGCGTTCAAACATTGTGTTGCAAACATTATCGTACAATCGGAGGACAAAAGGGATGATCGAACCAACCGAGGAGGTTACTGGATGCTTAATATTACGATGAAACAATTGCTGGAGGCCGGGGTTCATTTCGGACATCAGACAAAACGATGGAACCCAAAGATGAAAGAATACATCTTTGGGGCTAGAAATGGTATCTATATTATCAACTTACAAAGGACGGTCCAATTATTCAGAGAAGCTTACAAGTTTGTCGTTGAGACAGTATCCAGGGGGGAATCCATCCTGTTTGTCGGAACAAAAAGGCAGGCCCAAGAGTCCATTGAGGAAGAAGCCAAACGATGTAACATGTTTTATGTCACGAACCGATGGCTCGGAGGCACGTTAACGAACTTTCAGACTATCAAGAAGAGTATAGACAGGCTGAAGAAGATTGAGGCAATGAGGACCGATGGCACCTTCGATAGCCTCCAAAAGAAAGAAACACTACGGTTAGAAAAAGAGAGGGAGAAACTGGAAAGATATCTTGGCGGGATCAAGGAGATGAATAGACTCCCGGGAGCTGTTTTTATTGTTGATACCAGGAAGGAAAAGATAGCCGTAGCTGAAACGAAGAAACTCGATATCCCCAGTGTTGCATTGGTGGATTCAAACTGTGACCCTGATGATATAGCCTATGTTATTCCAGGAAATGACGATGCTATCCGGGCTATACGGCTCTTCGCGTCAAAGATGGCGGATGCATGTCTGGAAGGATTGAAGCTACTTGAGGATAGAGTTGAATCTGAAGCTAAAGAAGCGGCGGCAGCCTCTGGGGTTGAGTCGGGGGAAGAAGAGATAGCCCCGAGTCAGACAGAACATGATCAGGTAGAGGCATAGAAGCCGGAGTATGTCCAAAAGCATGCATCCTCCCCGCCCCCTGCCAGACGGGCGACCCAAGACGTACAATGTTAAGGGGCGAGGCCGAAATAACTTCCCCATTTGTACATCTCATCTTCAGGCCATCTTTGACCGATCTTCAAACACAAAATCCTCGAAATAGGTAAGACTATCCCTGTGGTTTTGTATATTCAGATCGAACAAATATGACCTAAATCTGAGTGCCAACTTGAGGAGGTTATTTCGGCCTCGCCCCTAACCTTGGTCTTCGGACAAACTCTTGAGTGATCAATAGATACTTACGAATAGATAGTGCCTGAACGAAAACTGCTATCCCCCCAATTTTTTCGTCAGGCTTAGATTTTAATCCTCAAAATACTTCAACGTATTCTCGTGGTTAAAATCTTCACCTTTCTTGGATTTTGAAACATTATCTAGTTTTCGTTCAGACACTAGTTGGCTGTAAAGGAGGTACCAAAAAAGGGTATGGAGATTAAAGCTTCTCTCGTGAAGGATCTGCGAGAAAAAACCGGTGCCGGGATTATGGATTGTAAAAAGGCCCTCAATGAAACCGGCGGTGATATTGACAAGGCAAGAGATTTCCTGAGAAAAAAAGGGTTAGCCGACGCATCCAAGAAGGCAGGAAGATCCTCTAAGGAAGGCGTGATTCGATCATACATACATCCGGGAGACAGGATAGGCGTATTGGTAGAAGTCAACTGCGAAACGGATTTTGTTGCCAAGAATTCTGAATTTTTGGAGTTTGCAAAGAATATAGCTATGCACATAGCTGCGGCAAATCCCCTTTATTTGAAACGTGAGGAAGTGCCGGAAGAGGTTGTGGAAAAGGAAAAGGATATATATCGGAGTCAGGCATTGGATTCCGGAAAGCCTGAGATGGTGATTGACAGAATCGTCGATGGGAAGATGGGAAAATATTTTTCTGAAGTCTGCTTATTGGAACAGTCATACGTGAAAGACACCGACCTTACAATTAAGGAATTGATCGATAGCACCATAGCAAAAATTGGAGAGAATATCTCCATTAGGCGCTTCAATCGCTACCAGCTGAGTGAGAATCTCGATAATGAATGAGATTGACTTTAAAAGAGTCCTCCTCAAACTGAGTGGGGAGGCCCTGATGGGCGATGAAGACTATGGAATCAGCCCCGTTGTTGTAGAGAATATTTCGTACGAGATTAAGGAGGTCCTTGAGTTAGGAATAGAGATAGCCATCGTTATAGGTGGCGGGAATATTTTCCGCGGGATAAAAGCAGCTGCTCACGGTATGGATCGGTCTTCGGCTGACTACATGGGTATGCTGGCTACGGTGATTAACAGTCTGGCACTGCAGGATGCCCTGGAACAGCTTGGGGTACCCACCAGGGTTTTGTCCGCTATAGAGATGCGGCAGATAGCAGAACCGTATTTCAGGAGAGCGGCACTCCGACATCTGGAAAGTAAAAATATCGTGATATTTGCTGCGGGGACCGGTAATCCTTACTTTAGCACAGATACTGCGGCTGCATTGAGGGCAAAAGAGATAGACGCACAAGTAATGTTGAAGGCAACTAAGGTCGACGGTGTTTACTCAGCGGATCCTTTGAAGGACAGAAATGCCAGAAGATTTTATAAGCTAAGTTATATTGACGTGCTTGATAAAAACCTGGAATTCATAGATGCTACCGCCGTATCACTTTGCAGGGACAATAATTTACCTATTATTGTCTTTAACCAGACTGTTCCTGGTAATATCAAGAAAGTCATCTTAGGCGAAAGGATCGGGACAAGGATTGAGGGATGAAAGATGAAGGAAGAACTTATTAAAGAGCTTGAAGATAATATGGAGAAGGGGATTGAAGCCCTTAAGAGAGAATTCGGTAAGGTGAGAACCGGGAGGGCATCTTTATCCCTACTCGACGGAATCAAAGTCCCCTACTATGGAGAACTGACACCCCTTAACCAGGTGGCGACTCTCTCTGTTCCGGAGGCCAGACTCATTACAATTCAACCATGGGACAGCACTGCTCTGGGAGAGATTGAAAAGGCTATACAGAAGTCCAGCATGGGACTTAATCCAATTAATGATGGAAAAATTATTCGTATCTCAATCCCCAATTTGACCGAAGAACGTAGACTGGAATTGGTGAAGATCGTCAAGAAGATGACCGAAGAGTGTAAGATCTCCCTGAGAAATGCCCGAAGGGAAACAAACAGTATGCTCAAAGAATTAAAGAATGAGAAAGAGATATCTGAAGACGAATTACATAAGGCTCAAAATGAGGTGCAGAAAATCACGGATAAATATGTAAAGAAATCGGACGAAGTACTGAAGGTCAAAGAAGAAGAGGTGCTTGAAATTTAGCTGTAGCGTTTGGCTGAAGAGGGGACGAAGCGTAATATTTTTTTTCTTCACAATAGCCGTTCGAAGTCTTGGGATCTCGCCCCTTAGGGACCGCATTGGTAATCTTACATCTCATACTCCGTTTGTTAAGAAATTACGTTATGGCATGCAAAATCCATGAATAGACTAGACAAAAATAAACTACCCAGGCATATCGCTATCATCATGGATGGCAACGGCCGTTGGGCGGAGAAAAGGCTTCTAAATAGAATCAGGGGGCATCAAGAAGGGGCAAATACAGTTAGAGAAATAGTTAAAACCTGCAGAGAGCTGGGTGTCGAGGTATTAACCCTTTATGCATTTTCCGTTGAGAACTGGGATCGTCCGCCAATAGAGGTAAACGCATTGATGAGTCTCCTGAGAAGGTATCTCCTCAGAGAGTTGGATGAGATGTTTGACAACGACATCAGACTTACTGCGATTGGCGATATTGATAACCTCCCAAAAGGGGTATCCACAGTCTTGATAGATGCCATGAAAAAAACCAAAACGTGCAAAGGGATGATTCTAAACCTTGCCTTAAGCTACGGAGGCAGGAATGACATTCTTCGTGCGGTTAGAAGGATTATCGATGATTATGAGCTCAAGAAGATAAATTCCGAGGATATTACAACGGATGTCTTTTCAAATTACCTTTCCACTGCCGGGATCCCTGACCCCGACCTTCTCATCAGGACAAGCGGTGAATATCGAGTCAGCAATTTTTTGCTCTGGCAAATAGCCTATACGGAAATCTACATTACCGAAACACTGTGGCCTGATTTCAAAAAGAGAGACCTAATTGAGGCCATAATAGAGTTTCAAACCAGAGAGAGGAGGTTTGGCTTAACAGGTGAACAGATAGGGGATAGAGACAAGAACAGGGCATAATGGAACTAAAGAGATGGCTAACAGCCTTATCCCTGACACCTTTGCTCATTCTCGTGATTGGCATTGGCTCTGAATTAATCTTTTTCGGACTGGTACTGACCACTACGGCGATTGCCATCAGTGAGTTTTATTCGTTAGTCTTACCCACAGACCACAAAAAGGAGAAAATATTAGGGGTCCTGTTGGGATTGCTTTTGGCATGTGGTATATATAGCGGTGAAGGCCTATTTTTGTCAGGCATTTCCACCTTTAGCATCCTTTTTTTGTTCATCTTCTTTCTGGTACGTATTCAAGATCTGACCTCTATAACCCCCACCCTGGCAAAGCTTATCATGGGGATCTTTTACATAGGCCTTCTCTTCCCCCACCTTAGCCTAATAAGAGGGATGCAGTTCGGGAAGCAGTGGGTCTTTTTTGTCCTTGTGGTGACGTTCATGGGAGATACGGCTGCATATTATGGAGGAAGATACTTTGGGAGGCATAAGCTATATCCAAAGGTTAGCCCGGGTAAGACTATAGAGGGGGCAATGGCTTGTTTCATAGGAAACATAGCAGCCGCATTGACCTTCAGGAAATATTTCCTCAATCACGTGGAGGTTTATCACTGCCTGATTCTTGCCTTAGCACTCGGGATAATGGGTCAGTTGGGGGACCTATGTGAATCCATGATAAAGAGAGGGGCTGGTGTTAAAGACTCTGGTAAACTATTGCCCGGACATGGCGGCATGCTGGACAGAATCGATAGCATCCTCTTTTCCGCTCCATTCCTTTACTATTATGCTGTTCTGATTTTATAGCGGTGCCATCACCGGCCTTCCCATCCTTACCCACTCTTCCAGGAGGATGAGGAGGTATAAACACAGAGGAGATAAGGGGCAACGTTGTTGCATTGAGATTTGTTGAGGTGTTCAGTGAAAAAACTGGCCATCCTGGGTTCCACGGGATCAATCGGCGTTAATACACTCGACATAATCGAGAGGTTCAGGGAAAGGTTTGCGGTGGTGGGCCTTTCGGCCGGCACCAATGTACGGCTCCTAAGGGAACAAGTTCTCAAATTCGCACCAAGGACTGTATCCGTATTAAACGAACCTCTCGCACATAGGTTAAGGGAAGAACTAGGGTCCCACCCAGTAGAGATACTACATGGAGGTAAAGGTGTCATTGGGGTTGCCACTCTACCTGAGATTGACATGGTTGTGTCAGCCATCGTTGGAGCAGCGGGGCTAGCTCCTACGGTGTCCGCCATCAGAGCTTGCAAGGATGTAGCTCTCGCCAACAAAGAAACCCTGGTTATCGCGGGAAGGGTTGTAATGGAATTGGCGAAAGAGAATGGTGTGACTATCCTTCCTGTTGACAGTGAGCATAGCGCCATTTTTCAATCGTTGGTGGGGCATAAAAAGAAAAACGTGAAAAGGATAATCTTGACTGCTTCCGGGGGTCCATTTCTAAACCGCCCATATGAAGAGCTGAAGGATGCAACGGTTCAGGAGACACTGAAACACCCTGTCTGGCAGATGGGGGAAAAGATTACCGTGGATTCAGCATCCTTGATGAACAAAGGGCTCGAGGTAATTGAAGCCAGATGGCTATTCGATATTCCTCACGAAAAAATCGATGTCCATATTCATCCTCAGGGCATCGTTCACTCAATGGTAGAGTACGTTGACGGCTCAGTTATTGCACAGATGGGGGTGCCGGATATGCGGGGACCGATATCTTATGCCCTTGCCTATCCCGAACATCTTCGAACAGACCTCCCTTCATTAAACTTCCTCGAGATTGACAGGCTAACCTTTGATCTGCCGGATGAAAAAAGGTTCCCTGCACTTAGACTGGCTTATAAAGCGCTTGAACAAGGGGGAACCATGCCTGCTGTTCTTAATGCTGCCAATGAAGTTGCAGTTACGTCTTTTTTGTGTAAAAAATTAAATTTTATAAGAATACCAGACATCATTAAACAAACCATGAACTGTCATAAGGTAAAAGAGATCCATACGATAGATGATGTTTTGAAAGCGGACCAATGGGCTCGTCGAAAAGCAAAGGAACTTGTTTAGTAATTTGGTATAAGGGGCGTTGAATGGTAACTGCAATTGCTGCGATAGTCCTCCTGGGGGTCTTGATCTTTATCCATGAACTGGGACACTTCATCGTCGCAAAGATAAGCGGTGTTGGCGTATTGAAGTTCTCCCTCGGTTTCGGCCCCAAGGTCCTGGGTAAGAAGGTTGGAGAAACCGAATACCTCCTTTCTGCCATCCCCTTGGGAGGATATGTAAAGATGATAGGGGAGGGACCGGAGGATGAAGAAGAGATCTCAGAAGAGGATCTGTCTAAATCGTTCTCCCATAAACCATTAACCAAAAGGACAAGTATTGTACTTGCCGGGCCGCTTTCCAACATACTCTTCGCAGTAGTTCTCCTCACAGTAATTTACATGGGCGGAGTTCCACTCCTGACAACCGAGGTCGGCGATGTTGTTGAGGGAACTCCTGCGCATAAATCCGGAATTCAAGAAGGGGACCAAATCACTGCCATAAATGGAGAGGAACTCTCCTTATGGGAAGACTTAACAAAGATTATCCACCGGAGCAACGGAGAGGAACTCCTAATTAAATTGAAGAGGGACGATAGTTATTATCATGTACTGATCCAGCCAGAGATCTTCACCGACAAGAATATCTTCGGTGAGGAGGTAGAGACCTACAAGATCGGCATAACCGCGTCAGAGAAATTTATCACCAAAAGATACAATCCCTTTATGGCTATGGTGAAAGGGTTTCAACAAACATGGTGGTTTACTAAACTGATGGCGATTACTATCGTCAAGCTCATCGACAGGACCGTACCTGCGGATACAATAGGCGGTCCGATCCTTATCATCCAGATGGCCGGTAAACAGGCCCAGGCAGGACTCATGAATTTCCTTTTTTTCATGGCCTTGCTCAGTATCAATCTCGGCATAATAAACCTCCTCCCCATCCCCATTCTCGATGGCGGACACCTCTTCTTCTTCTTTCTGGAGGCTATCATGAGAAGACCTCTGAGCATCAGAAAGAGGGAGGTTGCTCAGCAAATTGGCCTCGGTATCATAATCCTACTGATGGTATTCATATTCTACAATGATTTGCACAGGATATTTACTCAGTAGTGCTTGAACGAAAATTACTTTTCATCTCTTATGAATGACGCCCGGGAATATATTGAAAGTTTTGGCGATAGAGACTTCAACTATGGCTGGAAGTGTCGCCTTGGTCGATGAGGGGGGGCTTATATCAGAGCATCTCTTGAATATAAAGGTGACCCATTCAGAGCGGCTTCTTCCGACCATTGACGATACACTTAGAGATGCGAAGGTTCGCATCAGTGATATAGACGGATTTGCCATCTCCATAGGTCCAGGTTCATTTACAGGGCTCCGAATAGGCGCAAGTACTATCAAAGGACTTGCCTTTGCAACAGGCAAACCCGTTGTGGGTATCCCGACTCTTGATGCCTTGGCCGAAAATGTCCTTTTTACAGACTATCTCGTATGCCCAATAATGGATGCAAGGAAAAAGGAGGTCTATACCGCCTTCTATAAGAGGGACGAAAAGAATACGCTCAGAAAACTCACAACCGATCTTGCGATAAGACCCGGAGATTTACTCAAGAGGATTAAAGAAAAGGTCGTTTTTCTCGGAGACGCTATAGATGTATACTGTGCGTTAATAAGAGGGGAGCTTCAAGACCTGGCCCTCTTTGCTCCTATAAATTTGAGGCTTCCCCGTGCATCGAATGTTGCACGACTGGGTTTGGATGAATTAAGGAAGAATCATACGATCGATTTACACACATTTACCCCTTCGTACGTACGTCGCTCAGAGGCCGAGGAAAAATTCGGAAAGTAAACTAAACTTTATGAGATGAAAAACCCTTTCATACCTTTAGGAGATTGACAAGGAGGTTAGAACCATGAGTCAGATAGACTTTGTCGGCTGTCACATACCTTTGGTTACACCCTTCAAGGATGATTATTCATTGGACGAAGATGGGCTGAGACGGTTGGTTAACCACTTGATAGAGGAGGAGGGGGTAGATGGGATGGTACCCTGTGGAACAACAGGCGAGTCCCCTACCTTATCCCACAAAGAACACGGCAGGATAATTGAGATAACCATAAAGGAGGTTAACGGCAGGGTTCCCGTGATTGCAGGGACGGGGTCTAACAGCACCCAAGAGGCTATCGACATGACAAAACACGCCGAGGACATGGGCGCTGATGCAAGCCTCCAGGTCTGCCCTTACTATAACAGGCCGACCCAGGATGGGCTTATGCGCCACTTCGAGGCCATCGCCAAGAACAGCAAGATACCCCATTTTATATACAATATACCTTCCAGAACCGGTAGAAATGTAGAACCCGAAACCATAATCGAACTTTCAAAGATCGATAACATCATAGGGGTTAAAGATGCAGGTGGAAATCTAATGGAGACCATGAAGACAATAGAAGGTACCAAGGACAGTCCTCAAAAGTTTTATGTCCTCTCCGGTGAGGATGCGCTGACGTATCCTATGATGTGTCTGGGGGGAGACGGCGCCATATCTGCGGTGGGGAACGTACTTGGAAAGGAATACACGGAGATGTGCAGACTCACCAAAGCAGGGGAATACGAAAAAGCAAGGGAGATACACTACCGAACCCTCCCCCTGGTCAGGGCCCTCTTCATAGAACCCAACCCTGCACCGGTAAAAGAGGCTTTGAACATGATGGGTCTCCCTGGAGGGAAGCTGAGGTTGCCACTGGTGGGGCTAAAGCCCGCAAATAGGGAAAAATTGAAAATAGCACTGCAGGATGTGGGCAAACTGTAATCTTTTACCTTAGGGGCGAGGCCGAAATAACTTCCCCATTTGTACATCTCATCTTCAGGCCATCTTTGCCCGATCTTCAAGCACAAAACCCTCGAAATAGGTCCGACTATTCCTGCGGTTTTGTATTTTTAGATCGAACAAATTTGACCTAAATCTGAGCGCCAACTTGAGGAAGTTATTTCGGCCTTGCCCCTTAGCTCTCAGGAGGATATAGTTGAAGGCCCTTGGAATAATCCCTGCCAGATACCACTCTACAAGGTTTGTCGGGAAGCCCTTGGCGGATATTTGTGGTAAGCCCATGATAGAACATGTCTATAAGAGGGCTTCAATGTCGGATTCTTTGACCTCTGTAACGGTAGCTACCGATGATGAACGTATCCTCAGGAAGGTAGAGGAGTTTGGGGGGAGAGCCATACTCACGGCTTCCTACCATAAATCGGGAACCGACAGGATAACAGAAGCGCTCTCCCAACTGGACATAGAAGACGCCGATTTAGTGGTTAACATACAGGGCGACCAGCCCCTCCTGGGGCCGGAGACCGTTGATGAGGTCATCCGCCCTCTTATGGATGATCCCTCCATAGTGATGGGAACTCTCAGTTGTCGAATAAAGACTGAGGAAGATATAGAAAACCCGAATGTGGTGAAGGTGGTGGTGGATAAGGACGGATTTGCCTTGTATTTTTCCAGATTCCCCATACCCTATGTAAGGGACCCGGATACGACAGCATGTCACTACAGGCATATAGGGGTCTATGTATACAGGAAAGATTTTTTACTGAGGTTTACACAGATGCCCCAGAGCAGGCTGGAGAAGGCCGAGATGTTAGAACAGTTGAGGGCATTGGAGAATGGTTACAGAATAAAGGTGGTTGAGACCGGTTACGACTCTGTGGAAGTGGATACACCTGAAGATTTGAATAAGGTCAAAAGGATCATGGCTCGGGGGGAGTGTGGTGTACTTCCTATATAATATCCTGCTATCGTTGGCCACGATCCTTGCACTTCCGGTCCTCCTCGTTTTTATACTAATCACAGGCAGATATAAGGAGAGTCTGGGGCAGCGGTTTGGCTTTGTTTCATGGCGGGTCTTGAACGATGCTTCTTTAAGGCCCAGATTATGGATCCACGCCTGCTCTGTGGGCGAGGTCTCGGTAATAAGTCCTATAATTACCGAGATCAAGAAGATATATCCTTCATCGTGCATAATAGTCTCCAATACTACCAAGACCGGTCATGATTTTGCAAAACAGGTGTTGAAGGATGTCTCTTCCTATATGTACTTTCCACTGGACTTTTGGTGGGTTGTCGGAAGGGCATTGCGGGTTGTGATCCCAGACATCTTTATTGTATCAGAGACGGAAATCTGGCCGAACTTCCTGCGAAAAGCCAGGAAACTAGGGGTTAAGACCATAATGGTTAATGGTCGAATATCTATAGGGTCTTTCGGTGGTTACATGAAGGTGCGGCCTTTTATGAAGCAGGTACTCCAAAACTTGGATGTTATGAGCATGATCGGGAAGGATGACGCCCACAGGATTGTCTCCATGGGGGCTTCTCAAGAAAGGGTATTTGTCAACGGGAACTCAAAGTACGATGGACTGGCAGATCATGTTCATCCGGACTTTGAAGAAGATATAAGGAAGACATTGAATATCTCCGGGGACGATAAGGTCTTTGTGGCCGGGAGCACCAGGAAAGGCGAAGACGAGATAATAATCGAGGCCTACCTTAAATTCGTCAAGGTTTACCCGGATATGCTGATGGTTATAGCTCCACGTCATATCGAGAGAACCGGAGAGGTGGAGAAGCTCCTTTGCCAAAATAACCTGGGGTTCATCCTAAAGACCGATCTCGATGCTGGTGTTGTACGGAACAGACAGGTGATCCTCCTCAACACAATAGGGGATCTATCCAAGGTTTACAGTGTGGGAACCATTGTCTTTTGCGGAGCAAGCCTTGTCACGTTAGGTGGACATAATGTGTTGGAGGCTGCTGCCTGGGGGAAGGTGGTCTTTTACGGTCCCTCCATGGAGAATTTCCTGGATGCCAAACAACTCCTGGAAACCGTGGGCGCCGGCATAGAGATAAATGGAGCGGATGATCTCGTAGAGGTGGGTCTTGAGCTGCTGGAAGATGTGGAAAGGCTCCACTCTCTGGGTGAGGCGGGGAGGAGGGTCGTCATGGCGAACCGAGGATCTGCAAAGCGTAGCGCAATACTTGTGCAGAGATTATTAGAAGGAAAGATATAGGGGATAGGCGCAAAATGGTTATTAAACAGGCCAAAGAGGTCCTCCGAATAGAGGCCGAAGCCATACAAAATCTAGTGGACCGCATAGACAAGAACTTTGTAAAGGCTGTGGACATTATTTACGCCGGCAAAGGGAGGGTCGTGATAATCGGTGTTGGCAAATCAGGTATCATAGGGAGGAAGATCGCAGCCACTCTTACCAGTACCGGAACACCGGCCATATTCCTCCACCCAGTGGAAGGGATGCATGGTGACCTGGGCCTGGTTATGAAGGACGACGTGGTCCTTGCCATATCCAACAGCGGAGAGACCGAGGAAGTCAATTCCATAATCCCTATCGTAAAAGAGATGGGGGCCGGTCTTATCGCCTTTACTGGTAACACAGGATCCACACTGGCAAGGAATAGTGATGTAGTCGTAGACATAGGGGTCGAAAGAGAGGCATGTCCTATGGGCCTGGTCCCAACCGCAAGTACTACTGCCACCCTTGCCATGGGAGATGCCATGGCCGTGGCGCTTCTCGAAAAACAATCATTTCGAAAGGCGGACTTCCGTCGAATCCACCCCGCGGGGAATCTCGGTGAACGGCTTATGGTCAAAGTAAAGGATGTTATGATGACAGGAGGAGGTATCCCCGCCGTGTACGGAGAACAATCGATGAAGGAAGCCGTCGACGAGATGAGTGATAAGAACCTCGGCGTCACCCTGGTACTTGACCGGGAGGATGTGTTAATAGGGATAATCACTGACGGTGATCTCCGTCGGCTGATGGGGTATAAGGGTAATATCCTTGAAAAACCCGTCAATGAGGTCATGTCCCGCAATCCGAAGACCATAGACGGATCCAAACTGGCGGGGCAGGCCCTGGAGGAGATGGAGAAACACCGGATTACCTCTCTTGCAATCGTCGACTGGGACAAGAAGATCAAGGGTATAGTTCATCTCCACGACCTCCTGGGAAGAGGAGAGTTTAAATTTCGATTCTAAATTCTGGTTCAAAGGTTGGCATCCTTCATACATCGGTTTACACTTTTTAAATTATGGCTGCTTCAACGGTGGTTAAAATTTAACCCGTGCAGAACTCGCATCTAAGTGAGCATAAAGAAAGAACAGTCTAAAGCTACTAAATTTAACCACCGTTGAATCTGTGCCGAGACCGTTTTTTTATTCGAAAGTGTAAACTACTTTATAGCTTTTATGAAGGATGCCCAAAGGTTCAGGGGAAAGATGGCAAAAAAGAAGGCGGTAAAGTTCAGACGGCGATTTTATGGTAGGATAGGCTCGATTCCGCTTAAGGTACTACTCTTTATCTTGAGGCTACTGCCCTTGAAGTGCCTTTACATAGTTGGAGAAAGAACCGCGCAACTGGCTTTCCGCGTTTTAAAAAGGCGAAGACATATCACTCTGGACAATCTGAGACTCGCTTTGGGAGATGAAAAGAATGAGGGGGAGATCCTACAAATATATACGTCTATGCTCCGAAACATAGCCAGGGGAGGGGTAGAGTTTCTTTCATATCCAAGGTTACGGAATGGATACTTTAATAAGATGATACGCATTGAAGGGAGAGAACACCTTGATGAGGCATTGAAACTCGGCAAGGGAGTCGTTGCACTCAGTGTCCATATGGGAAACTTCCCTTTTGTTCCTATAGAACTCGCCCGTCAGGGTTATCCCGCTTCCGTCATTCTTAGGTACCCTCGCCTGGAAGGGATGACCCGATACCTCGATGATGTAGGAGATAGAGCAGGGGTCATAATTATCCCGGACAAACCCTCCAGGGTCTGCGTAGGGCAATCACTGAAGTTTCTAAAGGAAAACGGCGTCCTCTTTGTGCTGATGGACTTGAATGTAAGCCGGGGTGGTATCTACGTAGATTTCTTCGGACGGATGGTTCCCACGTTCAAAGGTCCTGTGGTTCTGGCCATGAGGACCGGCGCCTCTATTCTTCCGGTTTTTATTGTCCGGGAAGACGGGAACAGACACAGGATCCAAATAGACCCCCCCGTAAACCTGGAGTTGACCGGCCACAAGGAGACGGATATCTTCACAAACCTGACCAAACTGTCAAAGATTGCGGAATCATATATCCGGAAATACCCTGATCAGTGGTGGTGGATACACCGGAGGTGGAGAAAGGCAAGGCCACTGTAGTTACATCTTGCTTCTCTCTTCCATGAGGGCGCTGGTAATGCCTTCTGCCTCGCCGATCATATATATCCTTCCCTTTCCGATCCTCGATATCTTCCTCATCAGTTCAGGGTTGGCCGATTCCTCGTTGATACAGACGCAGGAGATAGTAATCCCCTTCCTGGCAGTCTTTATGGCTTCCCTTATGGCATATTTCTCAGGAGACGGATGTGGAGCGGTTGCATCTCCGTCGGAAATGAGGATGATGTGCTGGTTGGCATCGCCTCTGCGCTGCCGCATAAAGACCGCTCTGGCCTTCAAAAGCCCGTAACCCACGTTGGTAAACGCATTCTCGTGAAGGTCGAGGTCGAGTATCTTCTCGGTCACCCGGTAAGGACTATCCGTGACCTCTACCACTACGTCCGCCAGGTTGGAGAAAGATACTACCCCCAGTCTGTCTTTGTACTTGGCGCTGGCCATGGATAGAGCGATGGCGCTTTCCTTGGCATACCAGAGCTTCTCCAGCTGAGACATGGTACCCGAGAGGTCCATTACCAGGATAATATCTATCTTGGTCCTGATATCCTTCTTGGTAACCATGATGTCTTCTTTGCTAACGGTCTCCCTGCGGTTCCTGATCACCTCTCGTATGGTATCCTTTAACGATACGTCTCTGTATCTGTCACCAAACCTGTACTTCCTGACCCCAACTATTCTACCCTCTCCGGTGGTGAGCTTCTTGCCTGTCTTATGCTTTCCCTCTCCGGACACATTGACGTTTTCCCATAACCTGGGAGAGAGTTTTTCCAGTAGGAATGTTATACCCTTCCTGCTGAGGTTCCAACCCGTCTTGTCCCGTTCTAATATACTCTTCCTCTCCAGAAGGGCCAAGGTCTCTTCCAGGGCCTGTTTCTCCAGACTCTTCTTATAGTCTTCAAGGAGTTTCTCCTGGTATTTCCGTCTCTCCTCTACATCTTCCAGTACCTCCTGGGTAAGGCTGTCCTTTAGATGCTGCTCCGCGTAAAGGTCTTCCATCTGGTTTACCATCTCTTTGTGGAGTTTCGCCAGCTTAGTCTCGGGAAAGCGCTGCATCCTCTTGAGGAGCAAGTCAAAGAACCCGAGTTTCAATGGTTTTCTCAGCTTGTCCTCTCTCGATATCTCTTCTACCAGGTTGAGTATGTCCTCTTTAGAGAGCGTGATCAGCTCTTCTTTCTTCTCTTCCCCGCCGATGACCCTCTCTACTATCTCTTCTATTATCTCACCAGAAGTCCTAACCGCATTCGCGTGGGGCGCCACTTCCACCCTGTGGGGGAGGGATACTACAGAGGCTTTCCTCAATATTTCGTCACATTTTTCTATCTTCAACCTCTTATGGGTGGGTATGAGTTCGGCGAATCTTATTCCCCCCCTGGTGCTCACCCCCCTCTGTAGGTCAGAGTGTTCTCTCGTCCGCCTCACAATCTCCACGGCCTTGTCAAATTCTTCACCCTTCCACCCCTCCCTGTCGATGATTATCTCTCTCTCCTTTTCCATGTCATCTACGTAGTCGAGCTTGACTATGTCGAAGTGGTCTATCATATCCAGAGAGAGGGTCTTCAGTACACGGTCTCCACCAGTAGCAAGGATAAGGATGTCAAGGGGTATCTTCTCTTCGTAACTACCTATGGTTAAGGTGTCTCCCTCCAGGGCGTAAAGCAGAACGTTCAATACCCTTTCCGGCATCCTGTCTATGAAGTCGAGTATGAGTATCCCCCTATTGGCCCTGAGGAGTTTGCCCGGTGAGAATGACCGTATATCATGAATTCCGTATTCAAATGCCGCAGACTCGGGGTCTAATACCCCTATCAGGTCTTCGGGGACAAGCTCCGGGCTCCCCTGTATTCTCTTCACCCGCTGAAGACCTGATAGTGTCTCAGTCTCTAACCGGGAGCCATTGTCCCTCCCCAGACACCAGGGACAGTTAGGTTCACGGGGTGAGCAGTTAACAGGGCATCCCTTCACCACCTCGATGTCTTCCAGGATCTTGCCGATTTTCTCCGCCAAGACGGTCTTCCCGCACCCCGGAGGACCGAGTATCAAAAGGTGGTGACCAGTGTGAAGCGTGGACATTATCTCTTCCTGTCTTCCTTCGTCGAGATAAAATCCCCCAAACAGCATCTCCCTCATCTTCGGCAAGGGATGTTCTTCTATTAGTTCTCTGATTTCCCTCCTCAGCACTTGGTTCCCCTCCTTCTTTCATATTTCTCGTCCGCCTCTTCCCTTATCCTGTCGAATATTTCGTAGGCTGCTACGAGACAGGGAGAATCCTCCGGCAGCTCCAAAAGGGACCTCCCCACAACATCAAACTCCGAGATGAGCGGGTCAAAAGGTACGTAACCTATTATCTCTAACCCGTTTTCCTTTCCCATTTTTTCCATTAAGGGCCTTGTCTCGGGCGTTACCTTGTTGGCTATTACGGCTATCCTGTCGAAGTCTATATTCAACTCCTGGGATATCTCCTTAACTCTCTTGGCTGCCATAATACCCTTCTTTGTTGCATCGGTTACCACGATCATCTCATCCGCGTCTCGGGTTGTCCTCCTGCTCAGGTGCTCCAGGCCCGCCTCACAGTCTATTACCACAGTGTCGTAATTTTTGGACTTCGTGTCTATCACCTCTCTTAATATGTGGTTTATGGTACAATAGCACCCTGGCCCCTCTGATCTACCCATGACCAAGAGGTCAAAGGCAGGATACTCTTCCACTATCTGGAGCAGTTCCGACTCAAATATCTCTTTCTTACTCAGGGAAGAGGATATCCTGTCAGAACGGATATCCATTATCTCCTCTCTGGCAGCGCCCACATCCTTCTTGATCTCTACCCCCAAGACTTCGGGGAAGTTGGAGTCCGGATCAGCATCGATGGCAAAGACACTTCCGAACCGGGAAAAGTACCTGACTAAAAGGGCTGACAGCATCGTCTTTCCGGTCCCCCCTTTGCCAGAGACGGCAATAATCAGTCCCTTGGCTATCATATCTCCTTACCTCCCTAAAACATCCACTGATATCTCCTCGACGAGACCGAGCGGGTCATCGTAAAACTTTGACTCAGGGGAGGGTTTTATTCGACTGCCCATGGACGATACTGCCATATTTTTTACATCTTCTACGGTGGCCTCATTTCGCTTTTTTAACAGGGCTATGGTCTGCACCTTCTCGTATAATGAAAGCCCGGCCCTGGCGCTGGCGCCCTGGTCCAATTCCTTGTCCCAAGGGTCCTCTCTCGTGGCCCTTACCAGGCTGACAATAGCATCCACTACCTCGTCAGGCACATCTATCCCCCCTGTTTTAAGCCCATACTTTAAAAGTATCTGTTTTTCCCTCTCAGGGGTCTCGGGATACCCCATCCTCACAATGTCGAACCTGTCAAGTAAAACATCCGACAACTCCTCCACGCCTGCGTGCTCCCTGGGGTTCATCGTAGCCAGCATGATGAAGTTGGAGGCATAGTCCACATCGTATGGGCCTATTGTGGCTATCCTCTCCTCCAGTACCTGAAGCAGGGCATTCTGTAATTTCTCAGGCACCCTGTTCAACTCATCGAAAAAGACTATACCCCTATTGCCCTTGAGAAGCTTTCCCGGGGTAAACGCCCTGTAGTCGTGGGGACCAAACTTGAACGCCTTGGTGGGGTCTATGTCGCCCAAAAGGTCTTCAGCCGTCAAATCAGGACTCCCCTGTATCCTGACAAACCTCATGGAGCCTTCCACTTCTTCTGCCTCTATGTTGTCCTCCTTTGATTTGGAGATGCACAGGGGACAAACAAGCTTATCCGGGTCACAGTGGAATGGACAACCCTTTACTGCCTTCACAGGCGGAAGTATGGCGGCAAGGTGTTTGGCCAACGTGGTCTTGCCCACACCGGGAGGCCCTTCAATCAATACGTGATGGTCAGCCAGTATGGAGGCTAATATCTTCTCCTTGGCATCTTCCTGACCAAATATGATGTCCAAAGAATCCTTACCTTCGTCAACGTGTCCCAGAATTATCTCTTTCAAGCCCTCTATTATCATCCGAACATCCTCCTTTGAAGTATTCTAGTCATCAGGTCTTTGCCTTCTACCTGCCGGCACTTGCAGCCCTTTCCTGTAAGTATCTGCCACGGACCACGGACCACTGCCTGCTGGCATTCACCATATATCTGAACAACTCCCTCTCCTTGGGATATATGGTAAAGGGATATATCCTGTTTGGGTCAAGATTGTCTACAGCAAACAAGCCGATTCTATGGATCGATAGATACTCGTTATTCACCATTACCCAGAAGTCCTGATCCCGCCACTTCACCCCGAGGGTGTCTTGGAAGGCCGGTATAACTAAACCGTAGTCATATAGATTCCCGTGCTTTTTTCTCAGTTCCACCAGTTCACGGACCTTCTCAGACGCATCCTCTTTGTTGGACCTCAATGCTACCCCTGCGATAAACCCCCTGCCGTCCTTCTCAGCGTATATGTCCAATGATCCGGACTCCAAGAGGGAATGTATTGAAGGTTCTATGGCATGTAAGAGGTTGTCTCCCCATATCTCGTATCCCTTGTCTTTGAGCAGATGCGTAAAGGCTCCCTTAGAATGCCTCTTTGCCTCATCGTCACTATCAAAGTCCGATTTCGGCCGAAGTGGAAGGAGGTCTGTCTTCGGGAGTATCTGGACATTAATATCCCGGGCCTTCCGTTCCCTCTTCACCGAACTCTTTCCATAATAGAGCTCGGAAACCTCCTTGCCCTTGTCGTCTATCAACTTCAAGGCGAGGAGTACCCCCACGCTGTCTGAAGTGTCCTTCTTCTCCAGGATCTCCATCTTTTTTACCAGCCAGTCCTGAGGAAAAGGAAGCTCTATGTGCAATCCTTTCTCAACAAAGGCTTCATTAACATCTTTAACCGTTGCCATCTTAGATACTCCATACTTGGGCTTCCGCTCACATATCCATCCAAGCCCTTCCATGCGGACGGCTGAGAGCTATGCGTATTGCGCGGTTCTATAATTCTTGGCTCATAACTCTCCCTCTTGTCCAGGTTCGTATAGGCAGAGAGCTATAGGTTTTCAGATATTAAATTTCACAAGGCCAGAGGAAAGAATCCGCGTAAGTCGTACTTTGTTGTACGTCGTCGTGGATTCCGACCGATAACGCAGTGAAATTAAATATATGGAAACCTATATGAGCTAGTGTCCATCCATAAATGGACTTCTTGAGAAAAGGGCACGAGTTGGTTTCCAATTCAGAAATGAGCAATTTTTTCTCTGAGCAAGGCCACACGATGGTTTGCGCCGAGGCGTACATGATCGTACGTCGCAGGCGGAAACCTGAGAAGAACGCAGCTCAGGGGAAAAAGGGCCATTTTTGGATGGAAACGAGCTAAATACGAGCCAAAATGGGGCACTGACCTAATAAAATACTGATGCAGTGGCGCAGAGGGGCACTTTCCCGGAGAAAAACACCCCTTTGCGCTGGTTCATACCCCCCGCTTTTTTAAAGGTTGCGGTCTCCTCTACCAGGTGAAATGCTAGTACCCCCTTACAACAGTGATGCAGGACTTGTTTTTATAAGCATAAGCATGATCTCACACCTTGAGAACTTATATGCAAGATCCCGGACAAGGGCCCATTTAACGATATAAGAAAATTATCAGTCAAACTCCTTCAGGATGTCGGATACCTTGTAAGTAGCATACTTGATCTTCCAGCGGTTGAGTTCCTTGATGTTGTGATATGCGTTAACACAGTCCTCATCACAGATAAGCGCAGGTATGATCTCCTTCATCAACACGCCCTTATCTTCTGCGTATCTTTTGTTCCAGAGGGATACATCCCTGAGCCCAAACATCGGACTCTGTTGATAGTTTATCTTGACTATATATGATTTCCCCTCCGTATCTTCGAATATAATATCTGTACGGACATTGCGGGCGGCCTTAATCTTGTAATCGGCAACTAAAGTGTCCCGATTTATCTTGAGATCCAGGTATTTCTCTACGAGTTCCGGTTTTGTCTGAAAAAGCTTGATTACATCTTCCCATGTGAGTTCTTCTTCTTTCATCTATTACTCCTCTGCTCTCTTGCGTTATTTAGTGCACGAACGAAAACTGTCTCTTTAGCCGATATCTTCATTGGGCTCAAATTTTAATCCTCGAAATATCCCAATATATTCCTCCGGTTAAAATCTTCGCCCGCCTTGATCCCAACGAAAAATCCTAGTTTTCGTTCAGACACTATTTACATAGGATGTATGGAAAGACCTCCGGCGGAAGCAAGGAGAGACTCTCTGCCGTTCGAATGGACAAAATAAAGGATACCCCCACGCAGAGGTAGGGGTATCCTTCATTGACTTTCCTGCTTTATCCGTTTACCTCTCTTAGCCTTCCATATCTTCCGGCCAAAACTGAGCCGGCGCCGGCAGTTCCAGAGGCACGGGTTTCCCATCCTTCCAGTACTTCTCGGTAACGGGATGTCCCTTATCCCGGAGGAACGGCTCCAGATCTGCTGACTTCGGGCAGTCGATCTCCGTAGCGATCTTGTCGTAAACCTCCTCGGGGATAGCGTCTGCAACCGCCGTCTTAAGACTCTCATGAATCCAGACTATCCTGTCCCATCCGCCATCTCCGCGCTCGAAGGTCTTCTCCCTTACAAAAGGTATGGCGGCTCCCATGTTTCCATGCCCTTGGACACCTCCGCAGGCCTCAGCAGCCATCTTCGAAAATGTTAACCCTTCGCCCAGTGGTGTTTCTCCTCTAAATGTCCTGTCTACCAGTCCTATCCCATCAACCTGAGGGATATAAAATACTAATATCTCGAATCACCCTCACGAGGTCATCGGATATTTTATCGCGCTGTAAAGGTTGAGGTACTTGATCGTACGGTTGCTCTTCTCATACATGTAATCATTGATGCCGTGGTATTGTCCCTCGGCTTTCTTGCGTATTTCTCCCTTTGGTATAATGTCTATATAGCCGTGGGGGTCGATCTCCATGCCGATCTGAGCGCCCCTGTAGGATATGATGCCGCAGAAAGGCATCCTCTCGGGTGTCAGGATACAGACGTGGTTCGGCGCAAACCCCTGGCAGAGGGTGCAACTATAGAAGTTGTCCACATCATCGTCCTCAAGACCCAGACGACGGCTATCGCTTCTCTCCCATTTCTCTTTGATCTCATCCTCGAGGATCTGCTGGATCAGCTCGGGTCCTCCTACCTCCGGAGCGCCGATAACCAACCTGGCCTCCATCCTCTCAACAATGGGATAAGCCGACTTTGTGAGCGCTATGGTCGCCTGACACATCTTACGAAGGGTAAAATCGTCCGCCACCCTCTTGGCAATCCTCATCCACCAGGTGGACTTCGTATTCACACACATCAGGCCTTCCATGTTTTCAAGGCTGTCTGCGAGCGCTCTTGTGAAAAACTCATCATAGTCAGGCTCAATCTCACTTCCCCACAACTTGAACTGCATGCCGATAGGAAAAGAGGCGCCCTCCTCAACCTCGTCCACATCAGGCCCGATAATCTCAATAACGTTGTCCCTTACCTCATCTTCATTCTCACAGACCTCCATGATCATGTAAATACTCCCAAACCATTTCGGTCCACCGAGCTCCATATAATAGTCGCTCTTTCTAACCCTCTCACCCATGTGCCTCGGACTGATATCGATATCCTCTTCTATCTCTTCCAAGGCCTCTTCCATGTCCTCCGGGACATGATAGATCTTCCCTTCGGGAATCTTAACCATCACTTACCTCCTTTTGCACTGCATTTGCCTGGGTTGAAACCTACCCATGCCGAACCTGAAAAACATCGTTCCGTTCCATATTAATACCATATAACACATAGTCGGGCCACTGCTCACAAGCTTGCTATTTCAGCTTGTCGATCGTCTCATTCAAGAACTCGGCCCACTTGGCAAGCGTTAAATCAGGGGACGAATAAGTAGCCGCCTCCATATACCTGTTATCCAATACCATGGTTTTCTGGTCTTTAATGGTAGAGACCAACATCCTTGCAATATCCGGATAGTAGCCGATGAAAACCAGGAGTTCCGGTCTTTCCGGAGTGAGAGGCTCCTCCCACTTTTCAACCCTCAAGAAGTTCACCAGATCAGCGGCCATCATCTTCTTGGCCTTTATCTCTTTGTTTTTCCTCAATTGAAACATCGTATTGCCTGTGGCCGCTATAGGTGTATCGGTCAGCTTGGCAACATCCACCACATAATCGAGAAGTTTCTTTCCACCCACCTCCAGGGTACCGGCTATCGACCCTGCCACCAGGAGGCTCTTCTTCTCCTCTTTCAGAAGCTTTGACGTTTCATCCGGTGTTAATACCATCTCTTTACTCCTTTTCTTGTAGAACAAATTCGAAGGTTCCTAATCCGCCCTGTCCTTACGCACTCCATAAACAAATCTCTGCAGACAGGTTATATACTGGCCTGCCTTAAACCCGTACTGGTCTACATAATCACCCGGTTCAAGCATCCTCCCGTCCCTGTGTTTTGCCTTGACAATTCTGCCCCGTTTCTTGTCTATCTCCCAGCCATGATCCGCCTCCAGGAGTTTGAGCATCTTGGCCTTCTTTGTCATAGGCATCTCTATCTCTTTCTTAACGTAATTTTGCCAGTCATCGGGCCACTCACCGAACTTTTTCTTGCAAGTATTGAGCCAGAGATCGAATTTGTTCTGGCGGGCGGTGTCCATCTCTTGGGTCGTGAAGCTGAGTTTCGGTACAATGGCGAGGACCTCTTCTATGGTCTCCACAGGCATTATGAGATGCTCAGGTATGGGCTCCACTTCTTTTTTCTCACCCGTGTTTCCATGTATCATCCACCAATTGTCCCTGTTGTACTTGTTCCCCAGCATGTATCGTTTGAACTTCCATCCGTTTGGACCAACGATGACCGGAATACCTGCCCTGGCATGACCTGCCGCCACGGAATAAGCGAGATCAGTGGCCGGTCCCCACATGACTATGGTAGCGGCAAACCTGAATATGAAATCAGCTTCCTGTGCAAAGGTGGATTTGTAAGGGTTTCTAAAGGCTATGTATCCGAGTTTATAAAACGGAGCGGTTGCTCCAAGGGCCTGTGCCGAACATCCGCCACAGTTTGACAGACACCTCGGATTGTAGAGCGCGGGATACGTTTCATAGAGGTTTTTCCCTGTCTTCGGGTACTTAAACCGGGCCACATCCTGTGCTATACAGCCCGAAACCACAACGGAATAGTTGCACTCCACCAGCTCTTTTGCCAGCTCCGCTACTTGATTGCCTGCTCCCGGGTAGTTGCCGCAACCTATTATCGAGACAGCGCTCGGCATACTGAACATGGTTATGGCTATGTCCCTTACCTCGTTGCTCGTGATAGCCCCACGCCCTGCTCGCATCTTGAAGTTGTCCTCTTCGATCGCCTGGGGATTTGCTGCCAGAAACATGCTCATCAGGGGTATGTCTTCAGGACATGCATCCTCGCATTTCCCACAGTATGAGCTCTGGTCACAGATATCCGCCAGCTTGGTCAAATCTCCCTCTTTCGCCGCCTTCAAAGTTTCACAGCTTACCAAATTGGCCGGGCAGGCCCTATAGCAGGCGTCGCAGTCCGTGCACTTGGCTGCATATTCTTTTATTTCATCTGCTGTCAAGAGGTAGCTGTCCTTTCTCTTTCCTTTCATCTTCTGCGCAAGCCTAACAGCGACCTCACCGGCCTTCTTTGGGTCTGATATCATTACCGCGCGGGCCCCTTTTTCAAGATCACTCAGTATCTCGTCCACGGGATCAGGTGCCCTATCGTCCAGACCGTAGGAATTGTTGAAACTGGTGGCTATCACCTTTGCATCGGTCTTGCCTGCTTCTTCGATTGCATCGACCCTGCAGCAGGAGTCGCCGATCATTACCACATCCCCCAGGCCGAGTCTCAAGGCCTTATTGGCCCTTGTTGCGGATATGAGCAGCCTTGCCTGTTCATGAAAACGGATCATGTCATGTCCGACAGAACCGATCCCCGCAACCTCTATCTTGTCTTCCAGGCCGTTCTCTTTCATATACTGGATTGACATCCAGGCCGGCAAGAAATCGTTTCCAATAAATACTACCACAGGTTTTGACGTGTCCACAGAACCGAGTCCCGAATCCGAAATAGGTTCCGGATAGTTTGGTATCTCCATCAATTCTTTATCCGGGGCCCAGGTAAAATCGAACTGGCTGAACTTGAGCCACTCAGTGAGGTCCATTACAAAGAGGATAATGGAGCCGGCGTGGAATGCCTTTGCTTCCAAGTCGACGACTTTGCCTTCCCCCCCTGAGCCGCCTGCCGCCAAAAGCTCCGGAAGCTGACCTTCGGCGTAGGATAAGGCCTCCCTTACTTCCCCCAGAGTAGTCGGCGATTTGGTGATAAGTATGCTTACGTTCATCATGCCATAAACCAGGGTCTTCCCCCACTTCACTTCCTTGTCTTCCCCAAACTCCTTCAGGCAATGTTCCAGGAGTTCCTTGCAGGTTGACAGATGCATTGCGAGCCCCTTACAGGCCGACTGAAGAGAGAGCTTTGCCTGAAATGTCTCTAGGTCTAGTCCGCAAGCCCCTTTTCCCTTTTCCAGGTTACAAGGGCCCTGGAAGCAATCGAGACATTCTTTTCTGGTAACGGTGTAAAGGGGAGGGTACTTCTGCAAAAGCATCCTGTCCCACTCTGCTATATCAGTGGCATGGGGATAAGGCGTTAGCCAAATCTTGATCTGGTTAAGCAGGTTTTCGGCCCACGCGGTCTCTATAGAATCCTTGACCAGATCTTCAATGCCCCTGACGTCTCTCACCGTGGTAGACACATCAACTTCTGTGCTTCCCACTTTGGCCATGACCTTTTTTTGTTCGTCTCCCATTTATTCTTTCTCCCATTGTTAGTTTAAATTATGCAGCCCCTAAAACCCAAAAGAGTAATCGTGCGATCGGCAACTATTGTCAAAAAAAGCCTTCGGTATTGCTCCACGTAAAGGGGATGGGGCTGTCGGGTTAAATCTTAATCAAAAACATCAACTTCCGCAAGGCAAGGAGTACAAACGATCTTTGTCACTGTACCGGCTGTCAGAGCGCCAGGTTTGGAATAACCCTTGATCCGTGCTGCCGGGTGGGTTGCATCCATGGAAACTTCCTGTTTGCACACGTCGCAAAGATCGATCCCGCATTCACTACATACACATGTAGCTTCATTTTCATTGCACATTCCGCATAATTTCCCTTCGCCCATCTTATTCACCTCCTTCCTAAATGACCCTAAGATACTTAATCTGTTTCACCTTATGAACGGCACTTACTTCCCATTCAATTACATTTCAAACTATCATAAAAAAGCACCTTGTCAAGTGAAAAGTCATTTTTTAATTCAAAGCGCTTATAACAGACATTTGGAAACCCATTTCGCATTCACGGGCACGCGGCGCTTTTCTTGTTGACTATTATCTCCTTGGTTTGGTAACATCGCATTTGCGGGCATTCTTTATGCAAACTATAAAGTAGTTTACACTTTTTCTTAAAGGAATACCGGGCATCCTTCATACATCAGTTTACACTTTTGAAATTATGGCTGCTTCAACGGTGGTCAAATTTTAACCCGTGCAGAACTCGCATCTAAGTGAGCATAAAGAAAGAACAGCCTCCAGCTATTAAATTTAACCTATAGGCTTTAA
>DAOWME010000283.1 GCA_030643245.1 Deltaproteobacteria bacterium | reverse complement strand
GCTGTGCAGTTACACAAACCTAGTGTCTTGAAGTGTCTCAGATGATTCAGTTAACAGGATTGCGTTAAGCGCCGGCTGCTTGTTTCGTTTGCTTGTTATTCGTAAGACCTGGCCAACATCCAAATATACATAAGAGACGTATAAACCCATTACACAAACAACCTTACGCCAGATTGTAGTTCATAACAAGCAAACGAAATAAGTAGCCGGCAAGCGGTAAACCTGACCAACTGCACAGGTCGCAATTTGTCATAAGGATTCGTTCTGCGTGTATTAGTGGCTCATCGGTAAATAAGGGTTTGTGACAAGGCATTTCGTATAACAAGTAAGGGAATACCCCCCCCCCGACAATTTGTAGCTCAAATGTGAGCCACCGACATTCATGGAAAAGCAAATTTTGTTCAGGCGCTAACCATGCCTGATCGTTCTTTGTAAACGATATCAGTGGCTAAGCGAATGTCCTTCGGAAAACCCAGTCCCCTATCTAAGAGATTGATCTCTGTTTTTTTTAAACCAAAGAGATTTTCCACAAAACGGGTGGCATGGTCTGAATCAAACATCTTGCATGAAAAAATATCAAGGCTTAAAAACCGTTTTAAAGGGAAGGTATGGATGCTGATATGGCTTTCAGCGATAAGGACTACCCCTGACAGCCCCCAATCCTCGGGCTTCTTTCCAATGTATTTGAAGACATATGGCGGCATGATCTTTGTCATTCCCATCCTTTCGGGATAGGTGTCTAGAAAGCCGTAAATCAAATCCAAGTCTTCTAACCTGTTCTTGGTGGCACCGTATCCATCTATCATCAGATGTTGTCCAAAATGTTCCATATTCCCAAATACCTCCTTTACCCTGAAATGGAATATTTATAACTGTGCAGGTTTGCCATCTCTGCTGTCAGCTCATTTATTTATTGTCTGAACTTAAACGCGGCATAGGGTACAAGGCATAAGGATTTGAACTTACACCTGTATCTTGATCCCTATAAAGTACCGTCTTTTCGCTATTTCAGATAAAAATACGAAGCCTAAGATCTTCGTTACACGGAGATCCAACTCCGAAGCATCTGAATGAACAATAAATTATCCTTAAAAAATAAATCAGGGAGCCAGAGGGTAAGGTTTCCAAATCCTCTGAGATATGGGAAAAAGATGGAGGGGAGTAAAGGAGGGCGAATCTCAAACACTTATAACATGGCAATTACCCCCCAATCCACTATCTTCCTGAAGATTACCCTCTTTTCATCTACCTCATCCGAGGCATCCATAAAAAGCTCCTCTTTCTAATGTTCGCAGTGACATACGCCTGAGATATGACGAAATTTTTATTCACTCCTACATTATATTAGATGAAATGTCAATATGTTTTTCCCAGAGTTTACCTACAGGTACTCTTTTGCAAGGATTTCAGCGATCTGAACTGCATTAAGCGCAGCTCCTTTGCGAAGGTTATCAGCCACAATCCACAAATTAATTCCTTTTTCAATGGACTCGTCTTCCCGTATCCTTCCCACAAAGGTATCATCCTTGCCGGAGGTGTCGATGGCCAATGGATACTTTGACGATGCAGGGTCATCAATAACGGTTAGGCCAGGGGCGCCTGAGAGGATCTCTCTCACGTCCGATGCGGTCAGTTTCTTTTCCGTCTCTATATTGACGGATTCAGAGTGGCTACAACACACAGGCACCCTAACGGCCGTGGCGGTTACCCCTATTGAATCGTCCTCCAGTATCTTCCTCGTCTCGTTCACCATCTTCATCTCTTCTTTAGTGTAAGCGTTTTTCATAAAGACGTCTATTTGGGGCATGCAGTTAAAGGCTATCTGATGGGGGTAAACGTTACACTCAGCGGTCTGGAAGTTGAGGATGTCCCTTGTTTGGTCGAGAAGCTCATCCACGGCTTTCTTTCCGGTTCCGGACACCGCTTGATACGTTGATACAACCACCCTTTTTATCCTTGCCGCATCATGTATCGGCTTGAGTACCATTACCATCTGTATAGTCGAGCAGTTGGGATTGGCAATGATCCCCCTCTTCTTATATTGAGCAATGGCATGTGGGTTTATTTCCGGAACCACTAAGGGAACCTGGGGGTCCATCCTGAAGGCGTTCGTATTATCCACCACTATACAGCCTGCATCAGCGGCAATCGGTGCAAACTTCTCACTGACTGCGCCGCCGGCTGAGAACAGCCCGATTTCAACCCCTTCGAAGGAATCTTCAAATAGTAGTTCAACTGTCACATCTCGGTTCCGAAATTCAACGGAGGACCCGGCCGATCTGGTGGAAGCCAACAGGCTAATCCTGCTTACAGGGAAATCCCGTTCCTCCAGGATCTTTGTCATCTCAGTGCCAACCGCACCTGTGGCTCCGACCACAGCTATGCTGTACTCTTTCCTTTTCATGATATGCGCCTCCTTCACATAGATTTCCACATATCAGAAATCTTGAAATTTATGGCATCCTTCATACATCAGTTTACACTTTTGAAATTATGGCTGCTTCAACGGTGGTCAAATTTTAACCCGTGCAGAACTCGCATCTAAGTGAGCATAAAGAAAGAACAGCCTCCAGCTATTAAATTTAACCTATAGGCT
>DAOWME010000290.1 GCA_030643245.1 Deltaproteobacteria bacterium | reverse complement strand
GTCCTTTAAACCCGTAACCTTTCGGATGAGCCTGTGGATCACCTGGGCCTGTCTGGGGGGAGACACGCTAAGGTCCATGATCTTTAAACGCTCCATCACTTCATTGAGGACCTTTTTCTGTACGGTTTCCTCCTGGTTTGCGATGCGGGTGGCTTCAAGCGCCTGGCGAATAAAACATGCGTAACAATCAAGGTAGGTTTTCATTAATAATCCGGAGTCCTTTCCTAAATATATCCCTCTACCCTGAACCGGGAGAGAGATTGAAACTTTTTCTCTTTTGCTACCAGTAGGCAAACCTTATCCCAAATGAATTTGACGAAGAAGAATACGGCTGTCTGCCACTATGCATCCTTGTCCCTCTGGATAAACAATCAGGGGATTGATATCGAGTTCACTGATCTCTGGATGGTCTGAAACCATCTGCGATAGTCGCAGGATACAAAGTTTAATAGCCTCGATATCCGCCGGCGGATTCCCCCTGATTCCCTGGAGGACTTTATAGGCCTTGATCGAGCGGATCATGTTTTCCGCGCTCACCTCCCACATGGGGGCCAACCGGAAAGTCACATCTTTCATTGCCTTGACAAACACACCTCCCAACCCGAACATACACATGGGCCCAAATTGAGGATCCCTGGTAGCACCCAAGATCACTTCCACACCCCCTCGCGCCATCTCCTCTATGAGTACGCCATTAATACGGGCGGCTGGTTTGTATTCTCTGACATTCCCAATGATTTCTTCAAAGGTCTTTTTTGCATGTTCAATAGACTTGATTTTTAAGCGAACTCCACCAGCGTCAGACTTATGGATAATGTCCGGGGAGTCTATTTTCATTGCCACAGGTAAGCCGATATTCTCGATGGCCATACCAATCTCGGAAGCATCCTTGACGACACAGCTCTTCAGTAAAGGAAACCCGTAGCACCTGAGAATCTCACTCGCCTCTTTCTCAGACATGTAGTACTTCTGTTTGCCTCTGAGTTTTTCATTAATACTCGCAAAGACCTTCTCTGAGTCTACAGATAACCGCCGAATCTCTCTTTTCTCACTGTCTTTTGATCTCAGGCGTTCACTGAAGCGCACCATGGAGGCCATGGTCCTGACGGCCGCCTCCGGGAAGAGATAGTTCGGGATCCCATACCTTTCAAGATGCCGCACGCCTTCAGAGACATCTACAAGTCCCATAAATGAACTTAGAATAGGTTTACGAATGTCTTTGGCTACTTGGGGTATAACTTTTGCCGTCTGCAGGATATCGGTCATGGCCTGAGGGGTGAGGATCACGATGGCCCCATCAACGTTCTCATCCAAAAGAACATCCCGAATGGCAAACTCATAACGCTCGTGGGTTGCATCTCCGATGACGTCCACCGGGTTATTGATACTTGCCGTCTCCGGAAGGTGTTTTTTAAGTTTTTCCAGTGTGTCGTTAGAAAAGTTCGCAAGAGTTAGCCCGTGTCTGATGGCTGCGTCTGTCGCCATGATACCGGGTCCACCGGCATTGGTGACGATGGCAATTCGATTCCCTTTTGGCAGGGGTTGCCGAGAAAAGGCCTGCGCATAGTGGAAAAGCTCATTGATTCCTTCTACACGTTGAATACCACTCTGCAAGAAGATTGCATCATAGGCCGCATCAGACCCCGCCAGGGAACCTGTGTGGGAAGCGGCGGCCCTGGCCCCTTCCTGAGATCTCCCTGACTTCACGGTCAGGATAGGCTTACCGACTTCAAAGGAAATATCTTTTGCAATTTCCATAAAGGCACGACCGTCTGTAATATCTTCCAGGTACATAAGAATGACCTTCGTATCCGGATCATCCTTAAGATATCTCAGAAAGTCCATTTCGTTGACGTCTGCCTTGTTCCCAAAACTGACGAACTTGGAAAAACCGATATTCCTGCCGGCAGCGAAATCGAGTACCGATGTGCATAGCGCCCCTGACTGAGAGATAAAGGCTATATTGCCGGGCTTAGGCATCTTTCTGGCAAAGCTGGCATTCATGCAAACCTCTTTATTAGTATTGATAACGCCGAGGCAGTTGGGACCCACCAGACGAATCCCGTAGTTTTTCACCAAAACCTGGAGCCGGTTTTCCAGTTCCGCCCCGTG
>DAOWME010000176.1 GCA_030643245.1 Deltaproteobacteria bacterium | reverse complement strand
TGTTTCGTCATTTTCTTGCAAGACTCAGAAGGAAGACGAAATGCTACAGTAAAAGCAAAAAAATGCTTCTGTATTCCGTCATGCTCTTAATGCTCAAATGGAACGATGGGCTATCAGCTATATTAAATTAACAATGCCCTACTCTACAATTAAACCTCAAAATCGACTTTGATTTTAAAAGTTCTGACAGCAGGGAAATTTCGAATCTCTGTAACCCCTGTATCGTCAGAAAATATTTTTTGGGAATTGTTTATATAGGCCATGTCCTGAGCAATAAATGTAAACCAGATATTGTAGACATGATTTTTCAGGTAGTTATGGGTAACACCTGGGTATCGATTTGCTGTTTCAACAAAATCTTCGATCTTTTCCTCCGGAACCTTTGCAGCACAAAGAGTACTGGTAAAATTGAGTCGGCTGGAGTGAAAGTTACCGCCAATCCTCCTAATGATACCCTTCTCTTTTAGCCTTTTTACCCTTTCGATGACCTCAAGTTCCGATAACTTAAGCCTTTTACCCAATTCATGATAAGGACGCTAGGTTATGGGAAAAACAGATTGGATTTCATTTAAAATATTTTTATCTGTTTCATCCATGGGAGATCCATTTGGATGGTTGATAGGAGCATAGTGGTTCTTCGGCCAGAAAATCATCAGAGGCTTCAAAGGCCCTGGCCCTGCATCCGCCACAAAATTTGATGTACTCACATCGGCCACAGGCTCCTTATAGGGGAGGGGTAACTAATGTTGAGGGCAAAGAGAGGGAGGGGCCACAGACAATCGGCGCGGGGACAGTGAAACTCCGTTCCGCTACACTCCATTTCACTGTCCCCGGTGATGTAGCGTTTAACCAAGGGGGGTCAGTTTTAGGTTGTCATTACGAGTTTCATAACAAGCAAACGAAATAAGTAGCCGGCAAGTGGTAACCCTGACAAACTGCACAGGTCGCAATTTTTAAAATTAGAGCCTCCCGAACACTTAAATCTCGGGTTGCAGAAACAAAAAAGCCCGACCTCCAAAAGGAGATCGGGCTTCAAATTCATAGTGCGATATCTGATAAAGCACAAACCCAAACAGACGCCACATCTCTTGCCGACCGGCTCCCCTCGGAGGGTGTCCGACAAGACATATCACAGGCAGGTCTTCTGGCTCGTAGATCGTCCTACTCTCCACCCCTTCCCATTCCGCTATTACACCGAAACAGTGGCTCTTCAGTCGATCATCAGTAACACCGGTAATCAATAACGATTAACCAATTACAGATAACCAACCTATGGATTTTGTCCCTACTTACAGATGCGGGGCAGCTCCTGCTTTTTAACAGGATTCCCGTTTAATTCCTGACAGGGAACCTATAACAGCCAAACTATTCTTCAAAGAACAGAATAGCAATCAGATTGTGTATCTGTATACACTACACAAGCGCTGATTGTCAAGTTTTTTGTTGCTGCGCTATTCAGTATCTATGCCGAATTCTTCCTAATGAGAAGTAGCGAGAGGTAGGGGGGAACACTGTCTGAATAGTCTTCCAGGTTCTGTACTATCTGTTCTCCATCCAGCCCGCATCGGGAGATGAGAATCGAATTGTCAGTAAGGTCCAGCTGCTTCAAGGTATCGATGATCTCTTTGTAATTGCGGTAGACCTTGAGCATGACCAAGTTATCTGTGTGGTCAACTATCTCCTTCAAATTTTCAGCCCCCAAGGCACCGGAAACCACGGTAAATGATTCCTCGCCTTCGGCCAAAACGCGGCCAGCAGATGCAGCGGCAGCCTGATACGAGGTAATGCCGGGAACAACCTTAACTGGAATGTCAGGGTAACTCTTCTTTATGGTGTGCATGACGTAACCAAAGGTGCTGTATGTCATGGGATCTCCCAGGGTGATGAAGGCAACATCTTTTTCTTCTTCAAGGGTTTTCGCTACCTTCCTGGCATTATCCTGCCATGCGCTCTTAAGTATCTCATTATCCCTGGTCATTGGGAACCCAAGAGACTCCACGGGCATACCCTCGGTAAGATGAGGGGATACGATGTCCACTGCCAACGAGTACCTGTTCTTGGTGGAGGCTGCCGCAAACACGACCGCCACCTTCCTCAATATCTTCGTTGCCTTGATGGTTATGAATTCCGGGTCTCCCGGTCCCACCCCTATGCCGTATAGTGTTCCGTATTTCATCCCACACTGGCTCCTAATATTTTTCGACCTGTGCAGTTACACAAACCTAGTGTCTTGAAGCGTCTCTGATGATTCAGTTAACAGGATTGCTTTAAGCGGTAAACCTGCTCAACTGCACAGGTCGATCTTTTTTCAACATGACCCACTGCTCAATTAAGGGAAGAGGAGTTTTATTTAAAGTGGGAAAGGCTATTTCTCAGGTGATCCACCCATATGTCGACTATATCATCATACTCCGCCGTTCCTTTGAGAACTGGCACACAGGTAACCCCTTGCTTTGTGAGTATGCTTTTCCACGAGTCTTCTCCCTCACCTGCCATATCATTCCGGGCATAATCTCCGGCCACTGACATGAAAGGTATGAGATACGCCTTTTTGATATGCTTTTCCGCGAGCATCTCCTTAATATCGTCAATAGTGGGCGCCCTTTTCACAGTTCCTATAAAGATGTTGGGGTCCTCTCTCTGGAAATGATACATCATGGCAGCATAAAAGGCATTGCTGGGGTGGGAAGTGCCATGCCCCATCAGCACAACTGCGTCCTTCTTTTTTCTGTCTCTTGGGATATTGGCCAAAATTGCCTTTGTTACCCTCTCCAGATCATCCTCCCTTGCAAGAAGCGGATAGCCCACAAGGATACGCTTAAAGCCGCCGGCCATTTGGCCGAAGGCATGGGCGTTTTGAACAAGTTGATGGTACTCTTCGCCGGCTATGGTATGAAGGGGTTGTACCCCCACGTGGGTAAACCCTTCGTCCATCATCTTTGCCAGGGCCATCTCCACTGAATCAAGCTGCTTGCCCTCTTTGGCCAGCTTGTGGCGAATAATGTGGGATGTGTATGCCCAGCGGGTGGGCATGCCCGGAAAGGCCTTCTTTACCTTCTTCTCAATATTCTCAAAAGAAACCTGTGCCTCCGGTACGCTTGAACCGAAGCCCACCAGTAGTATGCCTTTTTTGATAGGCTTACCTTCCCCATGCCCGCCGGCTAACGCCGTAAAGCTAAAGACGAGAGTTAATAGAAGAACCAGAATGGAAACGACTACATCTTTTTTCATAAGTAAATACCTCCTTATTTCGACATCCTTCATAAAAGTTATAAAGTAGTTTACACTTTCGAATAAAAAAACGGTCTCGGCACAGATTCAACGGTGGTTAAATTTTAATCCGTGCAGCTGTTTGAGCGTTTTAGTGAGCGTTAAGAAAGAACAGGGGGAAAGCCTCGTTTTTTGAATGGTTGTAGTTCCAAAGCCTATAGGTTAAATTTAGTAGCTTTAGGCTGTTCTTTCTTTATGCTCACTTAGATACGAGTTCTGCACGGGTTAAAATTTGACCACCGTTGAAGCAGCCATAATTTTAAAAGTGTAAACCGATGTATGAAGGATGCCCTTATTTCATATCATTGATTAAAGGGTTGGACATATCTTTCTACGTGAATATCATTAATTTAAGCTCAGGTCAGCTACTCATACATCCCGCCGGTGTGAACACCTATTATGGCATGGCGGCAGAAGTTTTTGGTCATTTTATGCCAGCTATGTCTCACTCACATAGCCGGAGCTCGCTGCCCGTAAGCCTGAGATCCGAATTATCGATCACCTCGGTCATCAAACAGACAATAGACTTCATACCTCTGACAATAAGCCTCCACCAGGCATCCATCACATCAAAATGGCCTACACTCGGAGAAACCACTTCAATCCCATCTGCCTTTAAGTCCAATCTCTGTATGGCCCGCTCAATATCAAAATCATCACCCATCCCTTCGGCATCGGCAATATAAACTATGATCCCCGTCTTCATCTTTCATCACCTCCCTTCAAGTTAGCGCCCTTCGGGCGGTCTGTTAGCTGTTAAGCTATTGAGGCTGTTTGGCTTACCAGCTTATTAGCTTACCAGCTTAACAGCTGTAAGTGGTTAGCGCACATAGTCAGGAACTAATTGATATAATTGACTAAAAAATGGGATTTCCTATACGTTCAAGGTACAAACACAAAAGCATCAACTCTCCTTAAGGCCTCACCCACGATGAGACAAGCCCCTTTCCTTCCAATACTGTCCCTCTCTTTTTACGTCTTTGCTTCATCCGGCCACACAAAGGGGGAAAACTCATATTCTTTTCCCCCAGCCATACTAAGAACCAACTTTTCCCCTGTGTTTTCCGTAATTCTTCCTTCCAGGAAACGATAATATTCGAAGTCATAAAACATGATCTTACATGTGGGAATATCCCCTTTAACCCCTGTAGAGTCAAAGAGTTTTTTCTCTTCCCGGGTCATTTCCTCGACCCTCAGCCGAAAGCACCTCCCCGGTCTTTCGCAATCCTGAAACCGCATAACCATTCGGTAGTAGCAGTTGCCTGAAATTGGCATCTTAATGTCCATGGTTTCTCTCCTTTCATTGAGACCCTCTCGTCTAAAGGTTGTCTCCCGGTTCCATCCCTTAACCTCCTGAAGTACCCACAAAAAAAGCCCGGGCTCCAAAAGGAGACCGGGCTCTGGAATTCTCAAAAGTCACCGATCGGGCACAAGACCCGACAGGCATCACATCCCTTGCCTGCCAACTCCCCTCGGAGGACATATGACAAATAAGTATCACAGGCAGGTCTTCTGGCTCGCAGATCATCCTACTCTCCATGCCTTCCCATTCACGTTTGAACGAAACAGTGGCTCTTCAGTCGGTCATTAGTAACAACGGTAATCAATAACTAGATAACCGGTAACCAACCCATGGATTTCGTACCTGCTCACAGATGCGGGGCAGCTCCTGCTTCTTAACAGGATTCCCCTTTAATCCCTATGAGGGAACCTATGATAAGTAAATTATTGTTTAAAGAGCAATGTATAATTTAAGGTAGATATCTAACATCTTTAAGGATCATTGTCAAGCTCTTTTGATGAGCTATGAATGCATCTTCTCTCACCTCTTGAAGAGGATCCTCAAGAAGAGAGGGGCCCCAATCATCGCGGTGATAATCCCGACAGGCATCTCCGTAAGCGCTACTACCGTGCCCGCCACGAGGCCGCACACTGTGAGGAATGCCCCTCCCATGCAAAACGAGGCCGGAAGAACGAGGCGATAGTCTACCCCTGACAGCCGCCGCACAGCATGAGGGATGATAAGGCCCACAAATCCGATGGGGCCTGCCAGGGACACCGCTGCTGCTGTTGCGAGCCCGGCGCCGAGGAATACCCACTTTTGTACTGATGCCACACTTTATATAGCAAGTCCATCCCATGCTCGCACTTTCTTGCTAAAATTTGGCACTTTCTTGCTCTTTATGTGATTCGGATATTTTTAGCAGCTCCCTCGGAAGCTAAAAACCCTCTCAGTTGCCGGGTAAGGGGGTCTTCGAGGGACCGTATTGCCCTGTGATCGTTGCAGTGGCTATGGTTTGCGGCAGCACGGTCTTCACAAATTCCCCATAATCAGCCACTTCGGGGATCTCTATGGAGGATGTTTTCAAAGCATACAGGGTGAAGACATACCTGTGTGCCGCATCCTGGGGCCACGGAGCCCCATACCCTTTGCCATAGCCCGGCATCCCGAAGGTTACAAAATCGCTGTTCAGCTCATTTACGCCGGGCGGCAGATCACCGCCCGGGCTTGCGCCTTCAGTAAGTGCCGTGGCTGAAACCGGGATATTGTAAATCATCCAGTGAACAAAGACCCGGGGGAAATTAAAGGCCTCCGGCACGTCCGGATCCGTCACTGCCAGCGCAAAGCTCATTGTCCCGGCAGGTATGTCCTCCCACTCCAGGGGCGGCGACACATTGTTATTCTCAGCGTACTTTTCGGGGATCGTTCCTCCATCAACAAAGGCTGATGACTTAAGCGTAAACATATTACTACCTCCTTCTCTATCTAGTGTCCATCCATAAATGGTCTTTTTGCACAATATCTGCGTTATGCTCAAAAAATAATCCTTGGAATATTAAACATATGCACGCGGTTATTTTTTTCGCATGCCTTGATCTTGAACAAAAATCCTCTTTTCTGGATATACACTATCTAAGGGTTTATAAGGGGTGACGAAAGCGTCATTACCTGCGGATACATTATAATTGAAATGTATAGAAAGTACCATTTTTTATTAGGCTTTCCCGGCAAAAACGAGAACATGCTGAGCGGGTCAAGGTGCAAGGTCAAATCCTTACACCTTACACCGTATTTAACTTGAACGTATAGGAAATCCCATTTTTTAGTCAATTATATCAATTAGTTCATGACTATGTGTGCTAGCAATTCACAGCTATTAAGCTAAGGGACGAGGCCAAAATAACTTCCCCATTTGTGCATCTC
>DAOWME010000187.1 GCA_030643245.1 Deltaproteobacteria bacterium | reverse complement strand
TTAGGTCAGATTTGTTCGATCTGAAAATACAAAACCACAGGAATAGTTTTGCCTATTTCGAGGATTTTGTGTTTGAAGATCGGGCAAAGATGGCCTGAAGATGAGATGTACAAATGGGGAAGTTATTTCGGCCTCGCCCCTTAATACCAATATCACAAAGAAACAGAATTTTTCAGTTTTATCGACAAAATACTTTTACTTTCTTCGCAAACCATTGCCAATACTAAAACTCTGACATGTGCGTCAGGACTGTCAATCTACTTCAAGTCTATCTGCCCGGCAGGCTCTGAGTCCCCGTGGGGTTTCGGGGCTTCAGCGGTCATCTCAGGCAGGTCCTCGCCCGGGACTATGAACTCATCCCTATGCCCGCATCAAGCACCAGCTTCAGGTCGGTCCTTCGGGGCGGCTTGAAAGAGAACTCCCCCTTTTCCTTGGTCCTGCCTTCCAGGAGCTTCTCGCCCTAAGGATCAAATACCTCAATTCCGGCGTTATTACAAAGCGTGCCGTCACTGAAGCCGCTTTCCACAAAGACCTTGTCTCCTTCCACATAGGCAGTAAGAAAGACCCTGTGGGCCAGAGCCCATGGCGCTGCCACGGTCAGATACAGCACAGTGAGAAGAGAGAAAAGAATAACCTTTGAGACCCCCGCATACCCTTTACCTAGATTTAATCGGCGCATGAGCTACTCCTAATATTTCGGGCTTAACTTTTTTCAAAAACGCTACACAAAATGCGGTCAATATCCCCTCGATGATCATCACCGGCACGTGGGCAACCACAACGAGTTTTGCTACCTGTAAAAATGACTCTTCCGTAAAAACCAGTGAAACCGCAACCATGATAGCGCCCAGCAACACTGCCGCAAACCCGCACGCAAAAGCGGAGCCGAGTGCGACGACAGCATTTCCATGTTTAACCCCACGACTGAAAAGATAAAAACAGATAACCGCAGGGAAGGCCATATTGAATGTATTTACCCCAAGTGTTGTTATCCCGCCAAACTGGAAAAGGACGGCCTGGAGCGCGAGAGCAACCATTATCGCAGGGAAAGCTGCAAACCCCAGTAGTATTCCGGCAATCCCGTTCAGTATCAGATGTACGCTCGATGGCCCGATGGGAACATGAATCAATGACGCAACAAAGAACGCAGAAGAGAGGAGCGCCACCTGAGGTATCCGGTCATAGTCCATTTTTTTAAGCCCCACGGCGCAACCGGCCACCGTGAGGGCGGCGCCTGTGAGGAGCACAGGCGCAGATAATACGCCCTCTGAAATGTGCATAATATTCTCCTTGATATATAGTTTTTTCAGAAAATAGTTTCAAAATCGGGCAAGAATATCGGTAATGCCAACTTGGGATTTCTTTAAATTAAATATCTGAAAATCTATGTAAGCATATAGCATTCAGCAATTAGCGCTTTATGTAACTCACTCACACAAGAGCTGAAGACTGAAGGCTTTGATTTACTTGCGGCTAGGATTCCTTGGACTTGTAGATGGTTTCCCTGTCCCGTCTTCTCTTACGGTAAATACCTCCTGTAACACCGACGATGTCTATGCCCGCGCCAATGATACCCCAAAAACCAAACCCTTTTGCACTGCTCCGCAAGTCTCCACGAGACCATATTCGCAAGGTCACAGGCAGGGTCGCGCAGTGATATTCACCGGTCGCCGGATCCTTGTAAGTCACAGTATAGAGAAATCTATCTTCTGCCCGATATCTGCTTCCATAAGATGTTTTGCCATCATGTCCGGCCTTATGTTTTCTGCTATGCAGGTATTTCTTGTCACCTTCTTCCACTTCAGGGCGATCAGCGGACATTTTTTTATGACGTAAGCGAAAACGAGCCGGATCCATCATAGTGGCAAGAGTCTTCGGAGGGATAATTGAGATTACACCCTCGTAATCGGTCATAACGGTCTTTTCCCAGCCGCTTTTACTCAGGATAAGCACTTTTGCATCTGCAGGGGGCATCCCCTTATAGAAAACCTTCATCTTATGCTCCTTGAGCGGAGATTGAGAAGCGCCTCTTACGTAACCGATATCAGAGCCGCTTCTAATGGAACGGCGCAGGGGGCATCCCGCTCTTTTTTAAAAATCTTTTCAGGTATGAACGGCCCTATTTCAAGAGCAATCTTATCCGGATCCTTAAAGAACATATCCGGGTTCTTACCTTCTGCTCCATCCCATGGCATCCTTCATTTGTCAGTTTACACTTATTATAACCTTCGGAAAAGTTAGTTCTATTTCAGCTAAGAATAATGAGTGCCTAAAGTTTGAAATGCCTAAAGTGCCTAAAATTAAAGAATGCGCTCCAAAGCACTGCTGATTTTGATTCTTAGCATGATCTGGATTATAGAATAATCAGAATAAATTAACTTTGGCACTTCAAAATTTAGGCACTTGTAACTTTTCGTGTAACCGCACAAGTTAGAAAAAGTGTAAACTACTTTTGATGTTGTATGAAAGATGCCCATCCCATTTGTAATACCTTACGAGGCAGTTGGAATAAAGATGAACCCTCTCGTCTGTGCCGTCGGAATCAATATCCCAAGTGCCTGCGTCCAGATAGACGCCCACGAGATAGCCTCCGTTTAATTCTCCTGCGTTGAGGTCTGATGGAAGATTCAATGCGATGGTCTCACCCTCTCACGATAGATTCACCTCTGATACCATGCCATCGGGATTTCTGATCCAGACGCTTGCGTTATCGACGGTCAATGATCGGCCGGGGTCGCCCTCATCTTGTCCTGGGGGCGGAAAGACCCCCTGCCGCAATATGGATAAAGTCCTTTGGGGACTCTGCTGCCTGAGCTTCACCATGGTTTGGATAAGGCGAAGTTCCCGATCTTAACAGTTGGCCCGCAACATGGCTGCCTGCTTTGGTATTTGGCAGTTGTTCAACGATCTTTATGATTCGCACAGAATACTCGAGTAGCCTTTCTTCCAGATCATATGTCTGTTTCTTCATCTTTTCCCATTCAACGTTCGATGTTCGATGTTCATTTTTTTTCAGTCCCTCCTGGGCAAAAACAATTTAGCGCTTATGGAACCCTGGCCGGTTCCTGCTGCCTTCCCTCCCCCTTTGCCTTTTTTCGTTATCACCTCCCTTCACTTGATTTCTATTACCAGGGGTACCAATACGGATAGTGCCACCAGGGGGAATACCACCAGTGAGGGTAGGGATAAACCCTCTCCTCTTTTCTCACCTTGAAGAGATGGATCTCCTTGATCGAGATGAGAGGATAGGTGTAATCTATTTCACCGAGTGGAAGCGCTCTTTTGCCACTGACCTCTCCTGCAACGACCGCTTCCCTTCCCCGGCTGTATATGGCCACATCGAGGTATCCATCGTATAAAGCCAGGAACCTTCCGTCAGATTCATCCACAGCCTTTGGCCTTCCCTCGATGTCTGCCGGCTTTTGAAGCATCTCGATTAGGGTCCCTTCCTTTGTATTCTTGGAGCCGAGAATCACGCCGCTCAAAAGGACAACTTTCCCTTTATAGATCTCCGGGTCTTTAATAACCTCCTTGAAGGTTATCTCCCTTAACGCCTCCCCTCTCAGTTGCTTAGAGATTGCCGGTGCACAACCGAGAGAGATCAATAAAAGGAATACCAACAAACAGTAAATCCTTCTCATCTTGAACCCTCCTTCCAATGTTTTCATTTCATAAGCGTTCACTGCAAAGCGCGCAGAGAAAATATCCAATTGAAGATAAAAGCTACACCTCGTGGATTGCCTCCGGCTTTCCGTGTTATCTCTGCGTTCTCACCGGTGAATCTTCCTTTGAATTCTTCTCCTGAAATGTGAGTAGCATCTTCTCAAGGGTTCCCCTGATTTAATAACCGGGATCATCTACCGATTTTCATAGGGGGCAATCTCCTGTAGCCTGTTTTTAAATTGTGAAACGCCTGAATGCTGAAGGACGTGGAGTGGTTTGTTCGACTTCTTACAGAGTTTCTTGACCCAATCACTGGCGCCGTGGTTTATGTGGGCAGTAAAACAAACTACAATGTCGGATCTTCTCACTACCTCGGTAAGACCCTTTCGGCCATTAGAAACAGCGCCTGGATGATATTCATACCTGGCCCCCATTGACTCCACCACCTTTTTGTAACTCCCATTCAACTTTTCAAGACCACCTATTAAAGCAACCCTCTCCCCTTTGAAGGAAGTGGGATATTCTCCCATCTGGATTCTTTCTTTCCAGGCGGAGACTTGAGCCGATGATTCACCTCTCTCCTTATCTTTTTGCGCAAGTAAACTCCCGAGCTTTCTCCTCTCCTCCTCTTTGGCCTTAAGAAGGGAGTTTAATCTTTTTGTCTCATAATTGAGCTTCTTCAATTCCCGTTTCAACTTCTTCTCTTCGGACGGTATTGAGGAGAGTTTGGCAACCTCCTCCATAAGATGCTTATTTTCCCTTCTCAATCTATCTTTTTCTGCCTCTATATTCCCCATTTTCCTGGAAACCCCATCTCTTTCCTCTCTTAATTTGGCTATCCCTTTCCTGGTATCTTCCAGTCTCAGGGAAAGGGTCTCGATCTTCTCCTCTAGGAATGGAGTTTCTTGGTTATCCTGCACCTTGATAGACTCGCTATTAAAACCATTCCCGATAAGCCGGTAACCCTCCTGGTGTAATTCGGAAATGACTTCTTTCTCCATCAATCTCATCTGCCCCCGGCTGTCGGAGGCCACCGCCCATATGAACCCCGGCAGATTATCCCTCAAGCCGGGGTTGTTTTCTTTCCAAAGTCTGTGAATGTTCTCAATGCTTAATTTTTCAATCAATCCTATCATTGTGGAGTATTTTCTGTTTAGATAGCCCTGCACCTCTTTTGAGAATGGGCATTTATGATGTAATCGGAGGTGAATCATTTCATGGAGGGTGTGATCGGGGATAGCTTCAACATCTTTGATGGGATGCAATTTCCCACATAGTTTTACCATACCTTCTCTATCGAAGGAGGTCCCGATTATCAAGCAGATAGTCCGGCAGTCCATCATCCAAATCTTACGCCTTGGGTGTAAGTGGTTTGCCAAAATTCAATACCCCTTTAAGAATCATCCCCTGGAAATCACCCGGTCATCGAGTAAAATTAGCCACCTTTCCCTTTGCCAACACATTGTATCCTTCTCCCGCGCATTCCATACAGAGGTTCTTTCCTCTCTTTACTCTGATATACGGCTCGAATACGACCTCTTCACATGCTTCACATATAACTATGGGATGGGTGCACTGGCAGACTGGGGCATATTGAGAAAAGTCGATGGTCTTCTTCTCTATTCTGAACATCTCTTCATCCGGCACCTCCAGTTCTCCTGACACCGCCGTCTTAACCGTCCCCATCATCTCTTCCATCATCTTTTTCATCTCTTCTTCTTTAGTCATCCCCATCTTCTCCATAATATACTGCATCAACCCCATTATAGTGAGAGGCGTTTCCTTTCCCTCAGGCACAGGTATTGTGCCGTATCTCCCTCCAAGCAGAGGCGCCAATTCCGGATTTCTCTTGGGAAACCCATCCAGGAATTCCGGACGCAGAGATACCCTCACCGCAGAACCATCAAGCCTCGATAAGGTCAATGCAAGTTTGCCAAGATCCCTTACCACAAAATCGGAATGCCCCAGGGTAAGGCCAAGGGTAGATTGGATCCCATTACAGAAAGGTCCGGGGCTATCGGTTATAGCCACGATCCTTCCCCCTTCTTCACCCAATGTCTCAAGGCCGAGTTCCTTCATTGCCAGAAGGCTCGCCCTTACTCCATAAGCAACCTTATGGCAATAATGGCCATGAAACTCGGTCGCTTTTTCGAATAATCCTTTTAAATCGCTTTCCTTGATCATCTTTTCTACCTCTTCCCTAGGTTTCTGTTCCATCCTTGTCTCCTCTATGAATTAAGAGTTGTGGTTTGGGAGTTTTACTATTTCATAACTAGTGCCCATCCATAAATGGACTTCTTGAGAAAAGGGCACGAGTTGGTTCCCAATTCAGAAATGAGCAATTTTTTCTCTGAGCAAGGCCGCACGACGGTTTGCGCCGAGGCGTACATGATCGTACGTCGCAGGCGGAAACCTGAGGA